>NZ_JAGUUD010000035.1:0-67279 GCF_020177535.1 Paraburkholderia sp. XV
TTGCGGCGGCAAAGAAAAGTAGGTGCCGCCCCGCACAGGGGCGACGCGTGAAGCAGGCTAACAATGCGCGGATGCCCGCGAAAAGGGCAAAACACCGAACGTCGACGCGTGAAGCAAGCTAACGAATCGCGGACGCCAGCGCAAAGGCAAACGCACAGGGGCGACGCCTGGAGCACGCTAACAATGCGCGGATGCCCGCGAAAAGGCCCAAACACCGAACGGCGACGCGTGAAGCACGCTAACGAATCGCGGACGCCAGCGCAAAGGCAAACGCACAGGAGCGACGCGTGAAGCACGCTAACAATGCGCGGATGCCCGCTAACAAAACGCAACTGCCACCGCAAAAGCATGCACGAGGACAAAAAAAACACACCCACCATGCGCAGCACCGCACACATTCTGTTGCAAATGCCACAAAAAAACAAAACGCACAAAATTACAACAACGCAAAACTATGCAACACTAGACAGCATGAGATCCGGACGCACGCGTCCAGCAGCAACGGCGCATGCATTCCGGGCGATCGCGGAAGTCCTGAAGCGTCGTGCCTATGTTGATCCTGTTGAACTTGCTGTCGGGTGTCGCTCTGCTGGTGTGGGGCACGCACATCGTGCGCACCGGTATTCTGCGCGTGTGGGGCGCCGATCTGCGGCGCGCGTTGGCGCGCAGCACAAATAGCCGCGCAAAGGCTTTCGCCGCCGGCGTCGGCGTCACGAGTCTCGTGCAGAGCAGCAATGCCACGGCGATGATCGTCACGTCATTTGCTGCCCAAGGCATGCTGCCGCTCGCAAGCGGCCTCGCCATCATGCTCGGCGCGGATGTCGGCACGGCGCTGATGGCGCGCATTCTCACACTCGATCTATCGTGGCTGTCGCCGTTCCTGATCGTCTTCGGCGTGCCGCTCTTTCTCTCTCGCAAGCAGAACCGCCTGGGCCAGGTCGGCCGCACGTTGATCGGGCTGGGACTGATTCTCCTCGCGCTGCATCTGATCGTCGAAACCGCGCAGCCGATGATGCACGGCGCCGGCGTGCGCGTCATGTTCGGCGCGCTGACGGGCGACACGATGCTCGATGCGCTGGTCGGCGCGACTTTCGCCGTCATTTCGTATTCGAGTCTCGCCGCCGTGCTGCTGACGGCGACGCTTGCGTCCTCGGGCGTGATCTCGCTGAAGGTGGCGCTGTGTCTCGTGATCGGCGCGAACCTCGGCAGCGGATTGCTCGCATTGGCGGGCACGGTCGCGCAGAACACCGCGGCGCGCCGGCTCGCGCTCGGCAGCCTCGCGTTCAAGCTGGCGGGCGCCTTGCTGATCCTGCCCTTCACGTCACTGCTCGCGCGTGGCTTGCCCGTCCTGATCAACAATCCCCGCGAATCCGTGGTCGGCTTCCATGTGATCTACAACACATTGCGCTGCTGCGCGTGCATGCCGCTGATCGATGCCGTCGCGCGCGCATGCTGCCGCGTGCTGCCTGAGCGGCCGGATCCGAACGGTCAGCTTCGTCCGATTCATCTCGACGCCGCGTCACTCGCCACGCCCGCGCTCGCGCTGTCGAATGCCGCGCGCGAGGTGCTGCGCATCGGCGATATTGTGCGGTCGATGCTCGACAACGTCTCGCATCTGATTCATCACAACGATCTCGCGAAGGCACGCGACACGATCCGCATGGACGACGACGTCGATCATCTGTATGCAGAGGTCAAAGCCTATCTCGCACGCGTTTCGCGCGAGCAACTGGATGACGCCGACAGCCGCCGCTGGACCGACATCATCGCCCTGACGATCAACCTCGAACACGCGGGCGACATCATCGAGCGCATCGTCACCGACATCGAAGAGAAGAAGATTGCGCACCGGCTCGCGTTTTCGGAAGAAGGCTTGAGCGAACTCGACGATTTGCACACGCGGCTGGTGGGCAATCTGCAGCTCGGCATGTCGGTGTTCCTGAACAACGATCTGCGTTGCGCGGAGCTACTGCTCGCCGAGAAGGAGCGTTTCCGCGATCTCGAGCGCGCGTATTCGTACAAGCATCTCGACCGGCTCTCGGGACAGACGTTGCGAAGCGTCGAAACGAGCGCGCTGCATCTGGATGTGATCAGCGACATGAAGCGGCTCAACTCGCTGTTCTGTTCGACTGCCTATCCGGTGCTCGACGCGGCGGGCGCACTGCACGATACGCGTTTGCGCAAACGCATGCATGAAGAAGTGCCCGCCGACACGGTGCCCCAACAAATGTGACCCGCCGCACACAAGACATCACGCGAGTATCACCTTACCGACCTTGCGCTTGAGTTGCGCGAACGTTGCGACTTCCGCCGCCTTGCGGTTGGTGATGAGCAGATCGATCTTTTCGGGTGGGCAATACGCGATGCGGCTGCGCTGGCCTATTTTGCTGTAGTCGGCGAGTATCACGACGCTGTCCGAGTTGGCGACCATCGCGCGCGCGACATCGGTTTCCGCGAGGTCGTAGTTGCTGGCGCCGTGTTTCGAATCGACGCCGACGGGCGACAGCAGCGCGATATCCGCGCGATAGCGCTGGATATCGAGGATAGTCGTCTCGCCCGTGGTGGACAATGCGCGGTCGCTGATCGAGCCGCCCAGCAGAATGACTTCGTTTGCCGACAACTCGCGTTTATCCGGCGCGCCGCGCATCTTCATCGCGACGTCGATCGAGTTGGTAACGATGGTCAGGTTCGCGAGCTTCGCGAGTTCATCGGCGAGCGCCGCCGTGGTCGTGCCTGCGTCGATGAAAAGCGTCTGTCCGCTCGCCACGACGCCCGTCGCCGCCTTCGCGATGGCCTTCTTCGACTTCACGTGCGCCTGCGCACGCTCGGCAATGGGCGCTTCGTCGGCGGGCCTGATTGCGCCGCCATGCACGCGGCGCAACTCGCCGAGCGCTTCGAGATCGACCAGGTCGCGCCGTACGGTTTCGCGCGATACGCCCAGGTCCGCCATGATGCGCTCCGTCGACACACGTTTGAGTGTCGAGAGCAGCGCGCGTATTCGTTGATGACGGTCTTCCTGCCACATGCGTATCGTTCCTCGCCTGGTCGTATTTAACGTTTTGCGTGCTGCTCGCGCTCTGCTCTTCGCACCGCTTGCCATGCGCACGTTTCCGTATAAACCACTACCAACGGATTATGTCGATGCGATGTCAAAATGCATGACAGGCGGGTTGCCTGTGTCCTTTGCGGTTGTATTTTTTTGGGAGCTTGCAACTTTGGGTATTTGTATTTAGCCTTCGCATTTTGAGACATTCGCGCCCGATTTGAAACATCGCGAACAGCACATTTTCGAAAACGAAATGAAATATGCGCTGCACCATGTTCCAGGCAAGCGCGATGTCGTGCATTGACAAGCTTGCGTCGCTTTGCGCATGGAATAGCATCCATTCGCGATCCTCAGAATAAGATACATCGGCGCACGCAGGCCGCAGTTCCATCAGATCTTTGTGAAGGCAAGCACGATGGGCAACGGGATCGATCAGGCATTAATCGCAGACTGGCCGTATCCACGGCTCGTCGCGCATCGCATCGGCGGCAAGCTCGCGCCGGAGAACACGCTCGCGGGCTTCGAGATGTGCGCGCGCTTTGGCTACAAGATGATCGAGTTCGACGCGAAGCTTTCTTCCGACGACCAGATCTTCCTGCTGCACGACGACGACCTCGACCGCACGACCAACGGCCACGGGCCGGCCGCGCAGCACACATGGCATCAACTGGCATCGCTCGATGCCGGCGCATGGTTCGATCCGCGCTATACGGACGAGCGTCTGCCGACGCTCTCGCAGGTAGCGGCGCGCTGCGCGAGCGAAGCGATTGCAGCGAACATTGAAATCAAGCCTTGTCCTGGCCGCGACGAAATCACGGGGCGCCTGGTCGCGCTCGCGGCCAAAGACCTGTGGCGCGCGCAGAAGCCGCTCCTGTCGTCGTTTTCGTTCGACGCGCTGAAGGCCGCTCGCGACGCCGCGCCGTCGCTGCCGCGCGGCATGTTGTTCGAGGCGCTGCCCGACGACTGGCTCGCGATCGTGCGCGAACTCGGTTGCGTGTCGCTGCATGCGGACCACAAGCATCTGACGCAACAGAACATCCGCGCGATCCGCGATGCCGGCTTGCGTGTGCTCGCGTACACGGTGAACGAACCGGCACGTGCGCGCGAACTGGCGAGGTGGGGCGTTGACATGATTTGTACCGATCGCCTCGATATGATCGGCGCGGACGTCGTGAGCCAGACATAAGCGTGCAGGCACGCACATCGAAAGACGTCGACATGCAGTTTTCCTAACGTAGCAATTTTCGGCAGAGGATGAGAAAACTATGAAACCGACCACGTTGCGTTGTTTCATTTCGGCGTCGGCGCTGGCCGGCGTGGCCGCCGCGGGGAATGCCGTCGCAGCGCCGCCCGATGCGCTCGTCGCCGCGGCGAAGCAGGAAGGACAGCTGACCGTGATCGCGCTGCCACACGACTGGTGCGGCTATGGTCCGATGATCGCGGACTTCCAGAAGAAGTACGGCATCAAGATCAACGAACTGAACCCCGATGCCGGCTCCGGCGATGAGGTCGAAGCGATCAAGGCGAACAAGGGCAACAAGGGTCCGCAGGCGCCCGACGTGATCGACGTCGGCCTGTCGTTCGGTCCGACGGCCAAGGCGCAAGGTCTGCTGCAGCCGTACAAGGTGTCGACGTGGAAGTCGATCGCGAACGAAAACAAGGACCCGGAAGGCTACTGGACGGGCGACTACTACGGCGTGCTGTCGTTCGAAGTGAACGCCGACATGATCGACAAGATTCCGACTGACTGGGCCGATCTGCAAAAGCCCGATTACAAGAATGCCGTGTCGCTTGCGGGCGATCCGCGCTCGGCGAACCAGGCAATCCAGGGCGTGTACGCCGCCGGTCTTTCCGCCGCCAAGGGCGACGCGAGCAAGGCCGCGCAAGCCGGTCTCAAGTACTTCGCCGATCTGAACAAGAACGGCAACTTCGTACCCGTAATCGGCAAGGCCGCATCGCTCGCGCAAGGCACGACGCCCATCATCGTGCGCTGGGACTACAACGCGCTCGCCGATCGCGACACGCTGAAGGGCAACCCGAAGGTGCAGGTGGTCGTGCCGAAGACGGGCGTGGTCGCGGGCGTCTATGTGCAGGCGATCAGCGCCTACGCGCCGCATCCGAACGCCGCGAAGCTGTGGCTGGAATACCTGTACTCGGACGAAGGCCAGATCGGCTGGCTGACGGGCTATTGCCACCCGATCCGCTACAACGAGCTCGTGTCGCAGAAGAAGGTGCCGCAGGCGCTGCTCGACAAGCTGCCGCCCGCATCGGCATACAAGAACGCTGTGTTCCCGACGCTCCAGCAGCAGGACGCGACGAAGGAAGTCGTGACCAAGCAGTGGGACTCCGTGGTCGGCGCCAACGTCAAGTAAGCGCTGCATGATGCGATGCGGGCCGCGCTTGCGGTCCGCATCGCGCGCCGGATGGAACGGCGAGACGAAGCGGTTGAGTTTGTTCGAGGATGAGTTATGAGCGCTTCATCGGGAGCCGGGCCGGGCGGTCAGGCCGACCTGCTGGTTCCGTCCGTGCCGCAACCTGCGCCGAAGGTCGACGGCCCGGGCAGGACGTCGCCTGTCTGGACATGGATCGGCGTGCTGCCGTTCTTCATCTTCGCGCTGCTATTCCTGATTCTGCCGACGGGCTTCCTGATGGTCGGCGCGTTTCAGGATGCGCAGGGCCACTTCACGTTAGCCAACATGCGCGAGCTGTTCCAGGAGGGCGTGATGGACGCCTACTGGATCAGCTTCAAGGTTAGCGCGGCTTCGGCGATCGGCGGCGCGGTGCTCGGCTCGCTGCTCGCATGGGCGGCCGTGCACGGCAAGCTGCCGGGCTGGATTCGTCCGACGCTGCTGACGTTCTCCGGCGTCGCGTCGAACTTTGCGGGCGTGCCGCTCGCGTTCGCGTTCATCTGCACATTGGGGCGCGTCGGTCTCGTGACGGTGCTGCTGAAGAAGTACGCGGACATCAATCTCTATTCGACGGGCTTCAGCATCCTTAGCTTCTGGGGCCTGACGATCACCTACCTGTATTTCCAGATTCCGTTGATGGTGCTGATCATCACGCCCGCGCTCGACGGTCTCCGGCGCGAATGGCGCGAGGCGTGCGATTGCCTCGGCGGCACGGCTTACCAGTATTGGCGCCATGTCGCGTTGCCCGTGCTGTGGCCGAGCGTGCTCGGCGCGACGCTGCTGCTGTTCGCGAACTCGTTCGGCGCGGTGGCGACGGCGTATGCGTTGACGGGCAGCTCGCTGAACATCGTGACGATTCTGCTCTACGCGCAGATTCGCGGCGACGTGCTGCATAACCAGAATCTCGGCTATGCGCTCGCGCTAGGCATGATCCTCGTGACGGGGCTGTCGAACGGCGGCTATATCTGGTTGCGTTCGCGTGTTGAAAGGGGCCGCCGATGAACAGGCAATCGCGCGTGGGCGCATGGACGGCGATGATCGTCGGTTCCCTGTACTTCCTGATTCCGCTGATCGCGACCTTCGAGTTCAGTCTGCGCATGCGGCGCGGCACGTATAGCTTCGACGCCTACAAGGTGGTGCTCGGCGATCCGCATTTTCAGGCGTCGTTCGGCTATTCGATCCTGATGGCGCTGCTGACGATCGTCGTCGGCGTGCTGCTCGTCGTGCCGACGGCGTACTGGGTGCAACTTCGCCTGCCGAAGTTGCGCGGCATCGTCGAGTTCATCACGCTGTTGCCGCTCGTCGTGCCCGCCATCGTGATCGTGTTCGGCTATCTGCGCATCTACAACAGCAGTTCGATTCTGCCCCTCACGTCGAACGAACGCGCGACCGATCTGCTGCTCGTGTTCGGCTACGTGACGCTGTCGTTGCCCTACATGTACCGCGCGGTCGATGCGGGCTTGCGCGCCGTCGACATCCGTTCGCTGACGGAAGCGGCCGAATGTCTCGGCGCCAACTGGCCGACCATTCTCTTCAAGGTGATCTTTCCGAATATCCGCTCGGGCATTCTGTCCGGCGCATTTCTCACCTTTGCGGTCGTAATCGGCGAGTTCACGCTCGCGAGCCTGCTGGACCGGCCGGCGTTCGGCCCCTATCTGCAGCTGATCGGTGCGAACCGCGCGTATGAACCGTCGGCGCTCGCGATTATCGCGTTCGTGGTCACGTGGGCGTCGATGGGACTGATCCAGGTGTTCGGCTCCGCGCGCACGCTCGCTGCGCAAAAACCCTGATGTTGAATTGAGGCACCGTCATGGCATTTCTTGAGATCGACAATCTGCACAAGACGTTCGGCGCGAACACGGCGCTGCATCACTTCGACATGAAGATCGAACGCGGCGAGTTCATCACCTTCCTCGGGCCGTCGGGTTGCGGCAAGACGACGGTGCTGCGCATGATCGCGGGCTTCGAATCGCCGACGCGCGGCACGATCCGTCTGGACGGCCGCGACGTCACGCATTTGCGCACGCGGCAGCGCAAGGTCGGCATGGTGTTCCAGTCATATGCGCTGTTTCCGAACATGACGGTCGCGGACAACATCGGCTTCGGGCTGAAGATCGCGCATCGTCCGCAAGGCGAGATCAAGAAGCGCGTCGACGACATGCTGCAACTGATCAAGCTGCCGCATCTGGGCGAGCGGTATCCGTGGCAACTGTCGGGCGGTCAGCAGCAGCGCGTCGCGCTGGCGCGCGCGCTCGCGGGCAAGCCGCAAGTGCTGTTGCTCGACGAGCCGCTGTCGGCCCTCGACGCGAAGATCCGCATTTCGCTGCGCCAGGACATTCGCGCCTTGCAGCGCGAACTCGGCATCACGTCGATCTTCGTCACGCACGATCAGGAAGAGGCACTGTCCATTTCCGACCGCATCGTCGTGATGAACGAAGGCCGCGTCGAGCAGGTCGGCACGCCGCTCGAAATCTACAACTTTCCGCGCACGCGTTTCGTCGCGTCGTTCGTCGGCACGTTGAACATTCTGTCGGGGCACGTGGTCGATCCGTCCACAGGACGCATGGCTGTCGACGGTCAGGAACTGCGCACCACCCAGGCGCTACCCGCCGACGACGCCGGCAAGAAGCGGATGCTCGCGCTGCGTCCCGAGGCGATCGTGCTGGAACCGCCCGTCGCGGGCCGCAACACGCTGACGGCGACCGTCGAAGAGGTGAGTTTTCTCGGCGCGATCGTGCGCATCCGCACCCGCGTGAAAGACGAGGTGATTTCGCTGGATGTCTTCAACGATCCGAACCGCCGTTTGCCCGAGCGCGGTCAGCCGGTGGCCCTCGGTTTCTCGCACGAGAACCTGCTCGTGCTCGAGGAAGGCGCTCAGGGTTAGCCCTGGGTTTGCTGGAGCAGGGCGTTCGGGATTCCGGACGCCCGGATTCCGGATTTCCGGAAACCCGGAAGACGGCGTCCGTCGGCGCTTCCAAAGTGTCTTAAAAATCAACGCGCTAAGCATGTTTTGCGCGCTGGCATCGACCTTGCAAAAAGAAAGCGCGGCCGCAATGGCCCGTCCATAAATAAGCATGGAGACAACGATGCCTGAGTTCCTGTTCTGGTCCCTCTGATTTCGTCGTCATTTCGTCGTTCCGGCGGCTTTGCCACCGCATGACGCATGTCGACGCATTCGTCCCATGTGATGCGTGGCCGGCCTTCGGTCCACCCAGCTTTACTCCATTGCAGGAACACCATCGTGAAGAAACCCTTTTATAAAGTCCTCTATGTGCAGGTGATCTTCGCGATCATCGTCGGCATTGCCCTGGGGCATTTCTATCCCGCGCTCGCCACCGACATGAAGCCGCTCGGCGACGGGTTCATCAAGCTCATCAAGATGGTGATCGGCCCGATCATCTTCTGCACCGTGGTGACGGGCATCGCGGGCATGGAAGACATGAAGAAGGTCGGGCGCGTCGGCGGCAAGGCGCTGCTGTACTTCGAAATCGTGTCGACGTTCGCGCTCGTGCTCGGCCTCGCGGCCACGCACCTGCTGAAGCCGGGTGTCGGCTTCAACATCGACCCCGCCACGCTCGACGGCAAGGCTGTCGCGTCGTACGCCGCGAAGGCGCACGGCCAGACGACCGTCGATTTCTTCATGCACATCATTCCGGACACGCTGTCGTCGGCGTTCGCGCAGGGTGAAATCCTGCAGATCCTGCTGATCGCGCTGCTGTTCGGCGCGGTGCTGGCAACGGCGGGCGACAAGGGCAAGCCGGTGGTGAGCTTCATCGAAAGCCTGTCGCACATCCTGTTCGGCATCGTGAAGATCATCACGAAGCTGGCGCCGATCGGCGCGTTCGGCGCGATGGCGTTCACGATCGGCAAGTACGGCATCGGCTCGCTGGTGCCGATGCTCAAGCTGATCGGCACGTTCTATCTGACCTCGATCGTGTTCGTGGTCGTGGTGCTCGGCCTCATCGCGCGTGTCGTGGGCTTCAACATCCTTCGCTTCGTCGCGTACATCAAGGAAGAAATGCTGATCGTGCTGGGCACGAGCTCGTCGGAAGCAGCCTTGCCGCAACTGATGCTGAAGCTCGAAAAGCTCGGCTGCTCGCGCTCGGTGGTGGGCCTCGTCGTGCCGACGGGATACTCGTTCAACCTCGACGGCACGAACATCTACATGACGATGGCCGTGCTCTTCATCGCGCAGGCAACCAACACCGACCTCTCGTGGGGCCAGCAGCTGACGCTGCTCGCGGTGACGATGCTGACGTCGAAGGGCGCAAGCGGTGTGACGGGCGCAGGCTTCATCACGCTCGCTGCGACGCTCGCCGTCGTGCCGACCATTCCGCTGTCGGGCATGGTGCTGATTCTCGGCATCGACCGCTTCATGAGCGAGTGCCGCGCACTGACGAACATCGTCGGCAACGGCGTGGCGACGATCGTCGTGTCGGCCTGGGAAAAGGAACTGGACCGTACGAAGCTGCGCAACGAAATGCGCCGCGATGTGTCGGTCAGCGAAGCGGCTGAGGTCTGAGCCATGAAAGCGGCGCCGCGGCAACATGGCGCGGCGCCGCATGCAACGCAGGCGCCGTCCGCGCAGACGCAAGCGCGTGCGGCAGCCGAAGCGCTCGACGAGTTCGACGCGTTCGGCGATGAGGAGCGATATGCCACAATAGGCGATCCTCATCGAACGACACCCGCCATCGTGACGCGCCGCCTGTTGATCCTGTTCGCGCTCGTCGCCGGGCTCGTGGCGGCCTGCGGACTCACATGGACCATCACGTGGCAGCACGGCATCGATACGCTGCGGCGCAACGCCGCCGTGCGCGCCGATCGCACCACAGCCGCCCTCAAGAGCACGCTCGAACGCTATGAGTCGCTGCCCTATCTGCTCGGCGAACATCCCATCGTGCAGGACGCGCTCGCGTCGCCGGATGCGGACAATGTCGCGCGCGCCAATCAATATCTGGAAGACCTCAATCGCCGCGCCCGCGCGAATGTCGCGTACATCGTCACGGCCACGGGCCGTTGCGTGGCGGCGAGCAACTGGAATCAACCCGACAGCTTCATCGGCCAGGAGTATCTGTTCCGGCCGTATTTCGTCGAAGCGGTGAAGGGCAACGTTGGGCGCTTCTTCGGCATCGGCACGACTTCGCTCGATCCGGGCTACTACATCTCGCAACCGGTGCGCCGCGACGGCAAGATCGTCGGCGTGGCCGTGGTCAAACTGAATCTCGAATGGTTCCAGGGCGCGGACGCGTCGGAGCCGCTCATCGTCACCGACGATCACGGCGTGATCTTTCTGTCGTCGGTGCCTGCGTGGAAGTATCACACGGTCAAGCCGCTCACCAGCGACGTGATAGCGTCGATCTTCGACACGCGCCAGTACGCGCGCCAGCCCATCGCGCCGCTGCCGATGTCGGTGGTGCGCACCCTCGAAGGCGGCGCGCAGATCGTGCGGATCGGCGGCGGGCGCACCGGGAACTATGCGGCGCCGCGTTTTCTGGCGTCGCAGCGCATGCTCGGCGAGCCGGACTGGCGTCTCATCACCATGGCGCCGATCGATCCCGTCAACGCCGACGCGCGTTACGCGACGATCGTGACGGGCTTCGGCTATGTCTCGCTGTGTCTGCTGCTGTTCTACTGGCGCATGCGCCGCGCGCGCGTGCGTGAAGTGATGCGCAGCCGCGCGCTATTGCAGAAGGCGTATGCGGAACTCAACCAGCGCGTGGCCGAGCGCACGGCCGACCTGTCGCAGGCGAACGAGCAACTGACGAAGGAAGTGAGCGAGCGCACGCGCGCCGAACAGGAGTTGCGCGCCGCGCACGACGAACTGATTCAGGCGAGCAAGCTCGCCGCGCTCCGCCAGATGGCGGCGGGCATCACGCATGAGCTGAACCAGCCGCTTGCCGCATTGCGCGGCTTCTCCGACAACACGCGCGTGTTTCTCGAACGCGGCGACCATGAATCGGCGAAGGAGAACCTCGAAGCGATCGCCGCGCTCACCGAGCGCATGGGCAAGATCACGAATCAACTGAAGCTCTTCGTCGGCCGTGCGCGGCCTCGCAATGCGCGCGCAGGCGTGGCGCGCGCATTGCGCAATGTGTTGGCGCTGCTGCAGAAACGCTTGCAGGGCGTGACGGTCGAGGTATCGTTGATCGAGGAGGGCGCGGCGGCCGTGCGCTTCAATCTCGAAAGCGACGATCCGAAGCTCGTCGCGCATTGCGATGATCTGCGGCTCGAACAGGTGCTGATCAATCTGCTCGGCAACGCGCTCGACGCGGTGGCGGGCACGCCCGCGCCGCGCATCGCGATCGACGTGCAAACCTCGCAAGAATCGCTCGCGATCGTCGTGAGCGACAATGGCCCGGGCATTCCCGAGGACGTGCTGCCGCGCCTGTTCGAGCCGTTCTTCACGACGAAGGAAATGGGTCAGGGGCTGGGGCTGGGTCTGGCGATCTGTTCGTCGATTGCACGCGATTGCGGCGGCTCGCTCGTCGCGCGCAACAACGCGCAAGGCGGTGCCGAGTTCATGCTGACGCTGCGCCGCGCGCGGGCGCAGGCAACCGACATCGCGGGCTCCGTCACGACGGGCCCGTGATTCAAAGCGTATTCAAGGCGTGGGAAACACAATGAACAAGGGCTGGCAGGTCCTCTATATCGAAGACGACGAACTCGTGCGGCGCGCGAGCGTGCAAAGCCTGCAACTCGCAGGGTTCGACGTGGTCGGGCATGCGTCGGTGGAATCGGCGGCGAAGCTGATCAACGCGGAGTTTTCCGGCGTGATCGTCAGCGATATCCGGCTGCCGGGCGCAAGCGGCCTCGATCTGCTCGCGCAATGCCGCGAGCGCGCGCCCGACGTGCCCATCATTCTCGTCACGGGTCACGGCGATATTTCGATGGCCGTGCAGGCGATGCGCGACGGTGCGTACGACTTCATCGAAAAGCCGTTCCCTTCCGAGCGGCTGATCGAGACCGTGCGCCGCGCGCTGGAGCGCCGCACGCTGGTGCTCGAAAACCTCGCGCTGCGCCGCGAACTGGCGGAACAGGGGACGCTCGCGCCGCGCATCATCGGGCGCAGTCTCGCCATCGAGCAGGTGCGCAAGCTGATCGCGAACGTCGCGCCGACGGATGCGTCGGTGCTGATCAACGGCGATACGGGCGCCGGCAAGGAACTGATCGCACGCAGCCTGCATGAGCTGTCGCCGCGCCGGGACAAACCGTTTCTCGCGGTCAACTGCGGCGCGCTGCCGGAGCCGATGTTCGAATCGGAGATGTTCGGCTATGAGCCGGGTGCGTTTACGGGCGCGGCGAAGCGGCGCATCGGCAAGCTGGAGCACGCTTCGGGCGGCACGCTTTTTCTCGACGAAATCGAAAGCATGCCGCTCGCGCTACAGGTCAAGCTGCTGCGCGTGTTGCAGGATGGCGTGCTGGAGCGGCTCGGATCGAACCAGGCGATACGCGTCGATTGCCGCATTGTCGCGGCAGCGAAGGGCGACATGACCGACCATGTCGCCTCGGGCACTTTCCGCCGCGATCTGCTGTACCGGCTCAACGTGGTGACGATCGCGTTGCCGCCGCTGTCGGAACGGCGCGAAGACATCGTGCCGCTATTCGAGCATTTTCTGCTCGACGCGGCGGTGCGTTATCAGCGTCCCGCGCCGATTCTCACCGACCGTCAGCGCACGAACCTGATGCAGCGCGAATGGCCCGGCAATGTGCGCGAGTTGCGCAACGCGGCGGATCGCTTCGTGCTCGGCATCGGGGACGATACCGTCGCGGCTGCCGCCGACGATGCGCTGACGTCGATCACGCAGCCTTTGAAGGAACGCGTCGAGCAGTTCGAGCGGGCGGTGATCGCCGAGGCGCTGGAGCAGACGGGCGGCGCGGTCGCGGTGGCGGCGGACAGGCTGCAGGTCGGCAAGGCGACGCTCTACGAGAAGATCAAGCGCTATGGCCTGGCGGCGCGTGGGGAAAGCGAGAGGTGAAGCGGGGGTGAAGCGAGAGACGAAGCGAGAGACGAAGCGGGAGTGAGGTGCTGCTGGCGGCGGGTGCGCTGTGAAGATTTCAGCGCGACGCCCGCCGCAGAAGAGAGACGTCCAGGCGGTCAGGTCGTGCCGAGCGCCTTGGCCAGCAACTGATCGAGTTCCGCGAACTGCGGCTCGCCGACATAGCGCTTCAGCACCTTGCCGTTCCGGTCGATCACGAACGTGGTCGGCGTGAGCTGGACGTTGCCGAACTGTTTCGCAGCCGTTCCGTCGTCCATCGCGACCTTGAACGGCAGGCGGCGCGTTTCCGTGTAATTGGTCACGTACATCGGCGCGTCGTAGCTCATCGCGACCGCGACGAACTCGAGCCCCTTGTCCTTGAAGCGGTTGTACGTCTGGACCATCTGCGGCATTTCCTTCATGCAGGTGTCGCAACTCGTCGCCCAGAAGTTGACGAGATACACCTTGCCTTTCAGATCAGCCGTCGACACCTTCTGGCCGGACAGCAGCGTGAACGTCGCGTCGGGCACGTGCTGCTGGCTGCCGAACGCGAAGTAGCCCGCAACGGCGATCGCGCCTGCGACGACGGCGGCAGCGATGTAGCGAATCGGGCTCGAACGCCGGGAAACGTTGGTTTGGCTCATGAACAGACCTCGGGGAACGCGTGGAACACACGTCTTGAGGCGCTTGACGGCTGCGAGAACAGCAACGGAAACGGGCGCCCCGGATACTGTCTCATATTGTACCGGCAATCTTGTGACGCAGTTGGCGGCGCGGTTAAGCCGCGAATAACGTCCGATAATGATGCTTTCCGCCTCATGGATTCCATTCGCCGCGTCATGCTCCGTTCCGCTCTCCGTTGGTTGTCCGTCCCCCTCCGTCCGCTTCTGGCAACGGCCGTCGTCGTCGCGTCGACAGGCTGGCTGCTGGCCGCCTGTTCGCCGACCTACGACTGGCGCACGATCATGAACAACGACAACGGCTACACCGTCGACCTGCCCGCCAAGCCGACGACCGACCAGCGGCAGATCGACATCGGCGGCACGCCGATGAATATGTCGATGCAGATCGCCGAGGCGGACCACGCGGTGTTCGCGGTGGGCACCGTGATGCTGCCGAGCGACGACCCGCAGGTGCAGCGCACCGCGCTCGACTACCTGCGCTCGGGCCTCGCTCACAATCTGGGCTCGCCGCCCGATGCCCACGTGGCGTCGATCCCGCTCGCGGCGGGCGGTCAGGTGCCGGGGCTCGAAATGACGTTCAGCGGCAAGGCGGGGCCGAAACAGGAAGCGCGGATCATGCACGCGCGCCTGGTCGCGAAAGGGCGGCATGTGTACCAGGCGGCCGTCATTGCGAGCAAGGAACCGCCGCCGGAACAAGTTGAGCAATTCTTCGGATCGTTCAAACTTTACTGATTTGGGGTCATACAGCAGCGCGGCGCTCGCCCGCCAGAGTGAATGTTTGTTCGCAGAAAAGTTCGCTAATCTCGCGTTTACACGGGACTTTTTTTGTTACCCACAGGATCTGTGGATAACTTTGTTAGTAACTCTGTGCGGTAGGCCGCAAATGCCCATCGGACGGGCAGTTTGCCACTTTGCCCTGAATCTTGGCATTTTGAAAAAACTAATAAAATCAAGGGCGTTCGGCGAATGTCTCACAACAGGCTTTCAGTTGTATCAAAATCTGTCGCGCAGCCGTAAATGTGCATAAGTCAAGTCTTGACATGCATTTTTTGTCGCCCGCAGCTTTTACTGAGCGCCGAATGCCCGCCGATACTGGACCGCCTCGGAGACTTGCGCCGCGTTCGGGACATCCTGGCCGGCCAGGTCGGCGATGGTTCTGGCCACTTTCAGGACGCGGTAGTAAGCGCGCGCTGACCAGCCGAAGCGCTCGCCCGCTTCGCGCAGCAGACGTTCGCCATCGTTGTCGGGCCGGCAGACGGCATCGACTTCCCGGCCGCTGAGTTCGCGGTTCGTCTTGCCTTGCCGCTGGAGCTGGCGCTCGCGCGCCGCCTCGACCCGTTGCGCGATCGGCGCGCTTGATTCCCCGGAAGCCGTCGAACGGGCCGACAGTTCCGCTGGTGACAACGCAGGAATCTCGATCTGGATATCAATGCGATCCAGCAGCGGCCCGGACAGCTTGCGCATGTAGCGCGCGGCCACTTCCGGTGTGCACCGGCAGCGCCCGCCCGGATCCCCGCGCCAGCCGCACGGACACGGGTTCATCGCGGCGATCAGTTGGCATGCGGCTGGAAAGTCGGCCTGGAGTGCGGCGCGCGAAATCGTGATGCGGCCGTTCTCCAGCGGCTCGCGCAGATTTTCGAGCACGTGCCGATCGAATTCCGGGAGTTCGTCGAGAAACAGCACGCCGAGATGCGCGAGCGTGATCTCGCCCGGCTGCGGCGGATTGCGTCCGCCCACCAGCGCCGCGGCGCTCGACGAATGGTGCGGCGCGCGAAACGGCCTTTGCCGCCACTGCGCCGGCGTGAATCCAATCGCGCTCGCCGAGAGCAGCGCAGCGGAGGTCAGCGCTTCGTCGTCGGTCATCGAGGGCAACACGCCGGGCAGGCGCGCCGCGAGCATCGACTTGCCCGCGCCTGGCGGGCCGATCATCAGCATATGGTGGCCGCCAGCCGCCGCGACCTCGAGCGCGCGCCGGGCGCCACGCTGACCGATGACGTCGGCCATATCGGGTGGCGCGACCCGCGCATCGTCGGATAAGGTCGCCGCCTCGACCGGGTAGAGCCGCGCGTCCGCGTCGCCCGCCAGATGCGCGCATAACGACGGCAGATCGGCCGCGCCATACACGGAGACGCCGGGTACGAGCGCCGCCTCTTTTGCGCTAGCGAGCGGCAAGTAGAGTTCCGGCGTGCGGCCGCTCGCAGCGTCTTCCGGCGTACCGGGCGAAGCTTCGGGATACGACTGATGGCCGCGCGCCGTGCCGCACGCCATTGCGAACGCGCCACGCATCGGACGCAACGCGCCTGTCAACGAGAGCTCTCCCGCAAATTCCCGATTCGCAAGCGACTCAACGGGGATCTGCCCGCTGGCGGCGAGAATGCCGAGCGCGATGGGCAGATCGAAACGGCCGGATTCCTTCGGAAGATCGGCGGGCGCCAGATTGACCGTGATCCGGCGCACAGGAAAATCGAGACCGCAATTGAGCAACGCGGCGCGCACGCGCTCGCGGCTCTCGCGCACTTCGAGATCGGGCAGTCCGACGATGGAAAAAGAGGGAAGTCCGTTGGCGAGGTGAACCTCGACGGTAACTTCGGGCGCGCGGCCAGCGGCCGGCGCGCGACTGCGCACCACGGCAAGCGACATGTTGTCTCCCGTCCCGACGCGCCCGCAGGGCGCGTTCACCTTAAAGCGCTAATGACGTCACGGGCCGCTTGCCTGTGATGTGCGGATCAGACGGGCGTGCTCAGGACGATTGGCTCACGGGCAGCTTCTGCTCGAGTTCGGCGACGCGCCGCTCCAGTTCCTCGAGCCGCGCGCGGGTGCGCACGAGCACCTGCGTCTGCGTGTCGAATTCCTCGCGCGTCACCAGGTCGAGCTTCGAAAAGCCTTGCGACAGCATTGCGCGCACATTGCGTTCGACATCTTTAGCCGGCGAGTTTTTGAACAACTCGGAAACCTTGGCCTGAAAGTCATTGAAGACGTCGTTTGGTTGTTTCATTTCATTCCCCTTAATTGCACAAAAAATGTGCATGTGATGTTACGCGCGTGCCTCGTAACACTGAATGATCGTTTCTGGTGCATGTTCCCCTGTCGCCCGCTACAGCATGGGCGCCTTTGGTGCGCACGCCTGTTGTCCAAGCCTGCAAACACTCTAGCAACGATCCCGATAGCGCGCCAGCGTGCCCGGCCTGAACTGGCCATCCGGACAAGAAAACGCGCAAAGCCTTGTGCCACAAGCGCCGGCGGGAGTCTGCCACAAACATGGCATGGACGTTGCTGTTACTGCCCCGCGCACCGGCGGGACGCCGTCAGGAGAAGCGCCATTGCTAGGGGTTTCGGGGGAGTTGCCGAAAGCAGGGCGCAAGGAAAATGCAAGTCACGCAAACGGGTTGAGTCACTACAGCGAGGATTTCATGAAACTCATTACCGCAATCATCAAGCCTTTCAAGCTCGATGAGGCGCGCGAAGCCCTGTCGGCGATCGGCGTCTCGGGGATCACGGTGACGGAAGTCAAAGGGTTTGGTCGTCAGAAGGGCCACACGGAGTTGTATCGGGGAGCCGAGTACGTCGTCGACTTTCTGCCGAAGGTGAAGATCGAGGCTGCGGTGTCGGACGACATCGTCGACCAGGCGATCGAAGCTCTGGAGCGCGCGGCACGTACGGGCAAGATCGGTGACGGGAAGATCTTCGTCACGCCGATCGAACAGGTGATTCGGATTCGCACCGGCGAGACCGGCGCGGACGCACTGTAAAAAACAGCGACAAGAGGAAACTGAAGATGCGTAAATTATTGATGTCCCTGCTGATGGCCGGCTCGCTGCTGACGGTCGGCATCGGCGCTGCCCTCGCGGACGACGCGTCGGCTCCCGCCGCGGCTTCCGCCCCGGACACGACGGCGAGCGCGCCTGCTGCGTCGGATGCCGCTGCGAGCGCCCCTGCCGCCGACGCTTCGGCCGCACCCGCCGCCAGCGCGCCCGCTGACGCATCGGCAGCGGCTGCCGCGTCGGACGCGGCGCCTGCTGCGCCGACTGCGCCGTTCTCGGTTGATTCGTCGAAGATCAGCTCGGGCGACACCGCCTGGATGCTGACCTCGACGGCCCTCGTTCTGTTCATGACGATCCCCGGTCTCGCGCTCTTCTATGCCGGCATGGTCCGCAAGAAGAACGTGCTTGCGACGGTGATGCAGAGCTTCGCGATCACCTGCATCGTGACGGTGATCTGGACCGTGGTCGGCTACAGCCTTGCGTTCACGCCGGGCGGCTCGTTCCTCGGTGGATTCTCGCGCGTGATGCTGCACGGCATGGCCTTCATCAAGGGCGACAAGGCGACGACCCTGACGGTCAGCCACCTCGCGCCGACCATTCCGGAATCGGTCTACTTCGTCTATCAGATGACGTTCGCGATCATCACGCCGGCACTGATTACGGGCGCATTCGCCGACCGTATGAAGTTCTCCGCGATGCTGATTTTCATGACGCTGTGGTCGATCATCGTCTACTCGCCGATCGCGCACATGGTCTGGGAACCGACGGGCTGGCTGGCGACGGCAGGCATCCTCGATTTCGCGGGCGGCACGGTGGTGCACATCAATGCGGGTATCGCGGGTCTCGTCTGCTGTCTCGTGCTCGGCAAGCGTACGGGTTACGGCAAGGACTCGATGGCGCCGCACAACCTCGTGCTGACGATGATCGGCGGTTCGATGCTGTGGGTGGGCTGGTTTGGCTTCAACGCGGGTTCGGCAGTGGCGGCTGACGGCCGTGCCGGTTTCGCGATGCTGACGACGCAGGTTGCAACGGCTATCGCCGCACTTGGCTGGATGTTCGCCGAATGGATCGCGAAGGGTAAGCCGTCGGTGCTCGGCATCGTGTCGGGCGCAGTGGCAGGTCTGGTTGCGATTACGCCGGCTTCGGGCTTCGTTGGCGTGGGCGGCGCGCTCGCCATTGGTCTGATTGCAGGCGTGGTGTGCTTCTGGTCGGCTACGTGGCTCAAGCACAAGATGGGTTACGACGATTCGCTCGACGCGTTCGGCGTGCACTGCATCGGCGGTATCGTCGGCGCGATCCTGACGGGCGTATTCGCTGTCAAGGACATCGGCGGCGCGGATGGCAGCGTGCTGCTGCAGCTGAAGGGTGTCGTGACGACGCTGGTGTATAGCGGCGTGATCAGCTTCATCCTGCTGAAGATCATCGACGTGACGATTGGCCTGCGCGTGACGGAAGAAGAAGAACGCGAAGGTCTGGACGTGATTCTGCACGGCGAACACGTCGAGTAACACGTCTGGCAAGGCCGGTTTTCCCCGGAAACGGGGATTCGAAAGGTATAAGCACAGCGACTTTGGCCCGCCTTCATGGCGGGCTTTTTTCTGGTCTTTTGCTGCTGTGCTGGTATTTGCGCTTCGCTGGCATCCGCGAATTGTTAGCTCGCTTCAGGCGTTGCCCCTGTGCGGGGCGGCACCTACTTTTCTTTGCCGCCGCAAAGAAAAGTAGGCAAAAGAAAGCGGCTCACACCGCCAGTGCTTGACGTCTGCCCACGGGCCCCCGGCGGCCCCGTCCCGTATGCGGCCGTATCCTTCTCGATGCCCGCTGCCAGCGCGTCGAACAAATGCCTCACCCACTTCAGGCAACCGTAGGGCAACCAGTGGCAGCGAATGGTCGCTGCCGCCCAGGTGGCAAACTGTGTGTAGGTCGTGACGCTTCACACGTCGGCGCTCTTACGACACAGACCTCGCTTTTCGTCCGGAGTGGCGCGCATCCGCCGCGAAAACCTACACACAGTTTGCCGCTATAGAGCGTGGGCGACTTGATCGCGCATCTGGCGGACGCGGGAGTGTGGAGCGGGTGAGGCGTTCAATGAGAGCGCTGGCAGCGGGCATCGAGAAGGATGCGGCCGCATACAGGACGGGGCCGCTGGGGGCCCGTGGGCAGACGTCAAGCACTGGCGGTGTGAGCCGCTTTCTTTTGCCTACTTTTCTTTGCGGCGGCAAAGAAAAGTAGGTGCCGCCCCGCACAGGGGCAACGCCTGAAGCACGCTAACAATTCGCGGATGCCAGCAACAATCCCAGACACACCAAAAACAAGGCGCGGATGCCCGCAACAATCCCAAGCAAACCCATCCCAGCGTCGCAGACCACCGCAATCATCTTGTCTCACAAACAGCAGATTTTCCGGCTATCGTTCCTATAGGGAGAATGCATCCACCCATAACTTGCGAATGGAGAAAGCGCCCCCAAATGGGCAAAGCATTTGCTCTACAATCTTTTTTCTCCAGTCTGCGAGTGATCAATGGTTCCGCATTTAGTCACGGCGTTAAACGGCCCGCTGCTCGATCTCGAGCGGAAGATCCTCGACGCCACGCCCGCGATCGAACGCTGGTTCCGTCTCGAATGGCAGGAGCACACGCCGCCGTTCTATTGCTCGGTCGATCTGCGTAACGCCGGTTTCAAGCTCGCGCCCGTCGATACCAACCTGTTCCCCGGCGCGTTCAACAACCTGCCGCAGGAAACGCTGCCGCTCGCCGTGCAGGCGGCGATGGCGTCGATCGAGAAGATCTGCCCGGACGCCAAGAACCTGCTCGTGATTCCCGAGCGTCACACGCGCAATGCGTTTTACCTGGAGAACGTCGCGCGGCTCGCCACGATCATGCGTCAGGCGGGCCTGAACGTGCGCTTCGGCACGCTCGACGAAAGCATCGTCGGGCCTGTCACGATCGCGCTGTCGGACGGCCAGAAAATCGTGCTGGAGCCGCTGGAGCGCTCCGCGCGCCGCATCGGACTGAAGAATTTCGATCCCTGCTCGATTCTGCTGAACAACGATCTGTCGGGCGGCATTCCGCCCGTGCTCGAAAATCTGCACGAGCAGTACCTGCTGCCGCCGCTACACGCGGGCTGGGCCGTGCGCCGCAAATCCACGCACTTTTCGTGCTATGACGACGTCGCGAAGAAGTTCGCAAAGATGGTCGAGATCGACCCGTGGATGATCAATCCGTATTTCGCGCATGTCGAAGGCGTCGATTTCGAGGCGCGCACGGGTGAGGAAGCGCTCGCCGACGCGATCGACGGCGTGCTGAAGAAAATCGCCAAGAAGTATCGCGAGTACGGTATTTCGGAGCGGCCGTATGTCGTCATCAAGTCAGACGCGGGCACGTACGGAATGGGCGTGATGACGGTGCACGACGCGTCGGAAGTGGCCGCGCTCACCAAGCGCGAGCGCACCCGCATGTCCACCACGAAGGAAGGCCTCGACGTGCACGACATGATCGTGCAGGAAGGCGTCTACACGTTCGAGCGCATCGGCGAGGAAGTGGCCGAGCCCGTCGTGTACATGATCGACCGGTATGTGGTGGGCGGCTTCTACCGTGTGCACGGCAGCCGCGAACGCGACCAGAACCTGAACGCGCCAGGCATGCATTTCGTGCCGCTCGGCTTCGAGCACACGGCCCTGCCGGATGCCCACGCGAAGCCGGGCGCCGCGCCGCCGAACCGCTTCTACATGTACGGCGTGGTGGGGCGGCTGGGGCTGCTGGCGGCGTCGGTGGAACTGGAGAAGACCGATCCCGAGGCCATCCAGGTCTGATCGGGCTCGATCTTGGACAGACACCCCGCAAGCGCGTACAGCTCGCTCGCGGTAGGCTGACGCTCCCGCCGCGTCGAACGCGGCAGCATTTGCAGGCGGATGCGCGGCGTCAACGCGTCCGCCGTACGCTATAACGAACAACGTGTGGCCCGCGAGGGCGCCTCAGGAACTCCATGGACATTCTCTTCATCGCCGACCCGCTTTCCCGCTTCAAGATCTACAAGGATTCGACCTACGCGATGATGGCCGAGGCCGCGAAGCGCGGTCATACGCTGTACGCATGCGAGCCGCAGCATCTGGCGTGGACGGGCAGCGGCGTCGAGGCGAACGTGTACCGCTTCGAGATCGTCGGCGACCAGTCGGACGGTCATCGCGACCTGTGGTTCGAAGCGCAACCCGTCGAGCCGCGCGCGCTGACGGGCTTTGGCGCGGTGCTGATGCGCAAGGACCCGCCGTTCGACATGGAATACGTGACGTCCACATGGCTGCTCGAACTGGCGGAGCGCGCCGGCGCACGCATCTTCAACAAGCCGCAGGCGATTCGCGATCACTCGGAAAAGATGGCGATCGGCGAGTTTCCGCAGTTCGTCGCGCCCACGCTCGTCACACGCGATCCCGCGCGTTTGCGCGCTTTCCACGCCGAGCATGGCGACGTGATCCTGAAGCCGCTCGACGGCATGGGCGGCATGGGCGTGTTTCGCGTGAAGGCGGACGGCATGAATCTCGGCTCGATCGTCGAGATGCTGAGCCACGACGGCGCGCGTTCGGTGATGGCGCAGAAGTTCATCCCCGAGATCAAGACGGGCGACAAGCGCATTCTGTTGATCGGCGGCGAGCCGGTGCCGTATTCGCTCGCACGCATTCCGCAGGGCAACGAGGTGCGCGGCAACCTCGCGGCGGGCGGCCTGGGCGTCGCGCAGCCGCTGACGGCGCGCGACCGCGAGATCGCCGAAACGCTCGGCCCGGTGCTGAAGTCGCGCGGCCTGCTGCTGGTCGGACTGGACGCGATCGGCGACTGGCTGACGGAAGTGAACGTGACGAGCCCGACATGTTTCCGCGAGATCATGGATCAGACGGGCTTCGATGTGGCGGCGATGTTCATCGACGCGCTAGAGAAGGCCGTCGGTTGAAGCGGCGCGGGTCCGCCGCCATGTTCTGTTCTGGACGTCGCGCTGTCCGCCAGCCAAGCGAGAAAAGGCCGAAAGCGCGAAAATGAGGCTGATACAATGCCCGCTCCCCTGAAAGCGGCCCGCGAGGGCCCACGCGATCCGGCCCCTTGGCGGTCGGATCTCAGGCGAGTTCGATGGCCTGCTGTGCCGTTCGCCGCGTCTGCGCCGTTGTTTCGGCAGCCAGACAGCGCAACGCAAGCATGGCCGCGATTTTCGGGCGGTTTTCTGCAGCAAGGCTGACATGGCAGGCATTCTGATCATTGCGCACGCTCCCTTCGCCTCCGCGCTTCGCGAGTGTGTCTCTCATATTTACGGCGGCTTGCCCGCTCGCATCGGCGTCATCGACGTGTCGGCGGATTGCGATCCCGCCCAGGTCGTGGCGTTCGCGCATGCGGAGATCGACAGGCTCAGGGAAGAAAACGGCGCGCTCGTGCTGACGGACATGTTCGGCGCGACGCCGGCGAACATCGCGGGCCGGCTTGCGTCGATTCCCGATGTGCGCGTGCTGGCAGGCGTCAATCTGCCGATGCTCGTGCGCGCCGTCTGCTATCGCGCAACGCCGCTCGACGTGCTCGTCGACAAGGCGCTGGCGGGCGCGACCAAGGGCGTCCACGCTGTCGGAGCGGCGACGCAGGCGGCGGCCGCCTGTGCCGTCGCGAACACCGACGACTGCCTCCCCGTCGCGCCGCCGGACAAGGTGCTCGTCGAAAGCTGCAAGGCAGGCGGCGACACGGGCTGCGGCGGGAACGTCACCTGAGCACCGCCCACAAGATTTCTGCTTTACCTCGATAACATCAACACCCGCGCATCGGACCAACACATGCTGCAACAGGAAACGACTATCGTGAACAAGCTGGGGCTGCACGCACGCGCGTCGGCCAAACTCACGCAACTCGCCGCCAATTTTCAGTCGGAAATCTGGATGAGCCGCAACGGACGGCGGATCAACGCGAAGAGCATCATGGGCGTGATGATGCTGGCGGCGGGAATCGGCAGTACGGTGGTGATCGAAACGGAAGGCGCCGACGAGAAAGATGCCATGGATGCGCTGCTCCAGCTGATCGCCGACAAATTCGGCGAAGGACAATAAAAAATCCGCTGCCGCATTCGTTCTGCATGCAAGACGCCGCGCGATGTCGCGGCGTTTTTCTTTTGGTCCGCCGGATTGCGCGCGCCTTACTGCTTCCTGCTGACTGCTTGCTGCGACATTCGATGCTGCGCTGCACAGCACCGATCTGCGGTGCGGAATTTATAATGACCGTCGGGGTCTGAGAGCATTGCAGCGGTTTGCCGCGGCATCACACAACTAGAGGAGGTGCGCGTGTCGTTCACGCTGCATGGAATTCCCGTGTCACGCGGTATCGCCATCGGGCGGGCATATCTGATCGCCCCGGCTGCACTGGACGTCGACCACTATCTGATCGAGCCCACCCAGATCGAGGGCGAGGTGGAGCGTTTTCGCACGGCCCAGGCGCTCGTGCATCGGGAGCTCGACGAGCTGCGTGCCGACCTCGCCGCCGACGCGCCCTCCGAAATGGGCGCCTTCATCGACGTCCATACCATGATCCTGAACGATGCAATGCTCGTTCAGGAAACCATCGACCTCATCCGCACGCGCCGCTACAACGTCGAGTGGGCGCTGACCGAACAGCTCGAACGCCTCACCCGTCATTTCGACGAGGTGGAAGACGAATACCTGCGCGAGCGCAAGGCCGACATCGAGCAGGTCGTCGAGCGCGTGCTGAAGGCGCTCGCGGGCGCAACGGGCGGGCTCGTCAACGGCATTCACGGACGCTGCGACGAAATGATCGTGGTCGCGCACGACATTGCACCCGCCGACATGATGCAGTTCAAGGGGCAAACCTTCCAGGGCTTCGTCACGGATCTCGGCGGCCGCACGTCGCATACGGCGATCGTCGCGCGCAGCCTCGGCATTCCCGCGACGGTCGGCGTGCAGCATGCGAGCGCGCTGATCCGTCAGGACGATCTCATCATCGTCGACGGCGATCATGGCATCGTGATCGTCGATCCGGCGCCTATCGTGCTCGAAGAGTATTCATACCGGCAGAGCGAGAAGGCGCTGGAAGCGCGCAAGCTACAGCGCCTGAAGTTTTCGCCCACACAAACGGTGTGCGGCACGCGCATCGACCTGTGCGCGAACATCGAGCTGCCCGACGACGCGCAGGCCGCGCTCGACGCGGGCGCGACGGGCATCGGCCTGTTCCGCACCGAGTTCCTGTTCATGAACCAGAAGGACGGGATGCCGGAAGAGGAAGAGCAGTTCGCCGCGTACCGGCGTGCCGTCGAACTGATGAACGGCATGCCCGTGACGATCCGCACCATCGACGTCGGCGCGGACAAGCCGCTCGATTCGATCGGCGACGAGTACGAGACGGCGCCCAACCCGGCGCTGGGCCTGCGCGCGATCCGCTGGAGCCTGTCCGAGCCGCATATGTTCCTCACGCAGCTGCGCGCGATCTTGCGCGCGTCGGCGTTCGGTACGGTGAAGATCCTGATCCCGATGCTCGCGCACGCGCGCGAGATCGACCAGACGCTCGACCTGATCCAGGAAGCCAAGCGTCAACTCGACGACGCGGGCCTCGCGTACGATCCGAACGTGCGCGTCGGCGCGATGATCGAGATTCCGGCCGCAGCGATCGCGTTGCCGCTATTTCTGAAGCGGCTCGATTTCCTGTCGATAGGCACGAACGACCTGATCCAGTACACGCTTGCCATCGACCGCGCCGACAACGCGGTCGCGCATCTGTACGATCCGCTGCATCCCGCGGTGCTGCATCTGATCGCGTTCACGCTGCGCGAGGCGAAGCGCGCGGGCGTGCCGGTGTCGATCTGTGGCGAGATGGCCGGCGACCCGACGCTCACACGTCTCTTGCTCGGCATGGGTCTGACGGAGTTCTCGATGCATCCGAGCCAGGTGCTGCTGGTGAAGCAGGAGGTTCTGCGCGCGCATCTGAAGGCGCTCGAAAAGCCGGTGGCGGACGTGCTCGCGGCGTTCGAACCTGAAGAGGTGCAGTCGGCGCTGGACCGCATCGCGCAGGCCTGACGCGTTCTACCTTTCGGCGAGTGGTGGGGGGTTACGAACCATGCCGCTCGCCGCACACCGGGCAATCCGGCTGGCGCGCGATGCGCATCGTGTTCCACTCCATCCTTAGCGAATCGAGCATCATCAGGCGGCCCACCAGCGGCTCGCCGATGCCCGCGATCACACGCAGCGCTTCCGCCGCCTGCATCGCACCGATAATGCCGACGGTCGGCGCGAACACGCCCATCGTCGAGCACGCGACTTCCTCGAACGGCTGATCTTCCGGAAACACGCATGCGTAGCACGGCGACGCTTCGCTGCGGAAATCGAACGTGCTGATCTGGCCGTCGAAGCGCAGCGCCGCGCCCGATACCAGCGGCACGCCGTGCGTCACGCACGCGCGGTTGATCGCGTGACGCGTCGCGAAGTTGTCCGTGCAGTCGAGTACGACCGTCGCCTGCGGCACGTTGCCGTCCAGCCATGCGTCGTCGACGCGTTCCGCCACGGCGTTCACCACCACTTCCGGATTCAGTTGCGCGATCGCGTCGCGTCCCGACTCGACCTTCAACCGGCCAACCGACTTCGTCACATGCAGGATCTGCCGCTGCAGATTGGTGAGATCGACGGTATCGGCATCGACCAGCGTCAGCCTGCCAACGCCCGCCGCCGCCAGATACATCGCCGCCGGCGAGCCGAGACCGCCCGCGCCGACCACGATGGCGTGCGCGTCGAGAAAGCGTTGCTGAGCCTCGATGCCGAGTTCATCGACGAGGATGTGACGGGAATAGCGCAGGAGTTGATCGTCGTTCATGGCGGGGCGCGGCGTGTGTCGTTGATGTCGCGCTGGCTGTGAAGAGAGACGGCGCGAGGTTCTCGTTATTCTAATCGCGCGCAGGAAAGTGTCTTCGCGGCAACGTGGGCCGCGAAGACACTGGGACAGCCAAGACGCTTACTTCGCCGGAACTGCCGGTTGCGAAGCGGGCTGCGTCGCCGAAGCGGGCGCGGCCGGGTTCGACGCCGTCGGCGTGGCAGGCAGCGCGGGCTTCACAGCGACGGGCGCCGAAGCCGATTGCGCCGGCTTGTTCTGCGCGAGACGCCGCTCCATCAGCGACTTCGACTCCTGCACCGGCTTGCCTTCGAGCTTGTTCAGACCTTGTTGCAGCATGAAGTCGTCGTTGGAACCGAACTCGACCGGCTTGCGATCGCGATCCTTCTGCTTCTGTTCCGGCGTCTTCTTGTCGTTCTGCTCTTCGAGCAGGCGCAACTGGTCCATGCGCTCCTGTTCGCGCTGTTCCTGTTCCTTCTTCTCGTTCGGGTCTTGCGTGTTCGCAAGGTGATTCGAGTAGTCGACTTCGCGCGTGACGAGTGCGTCGTCCGGATCGCCGTCTGCGTATTGATCCACTGCGACGTCGGGGCGGATCCCCTTGTTCTGGATCGAACGGCCGCTCGGCGTGTAGTAGTACGCGGTGGTCAGGCGCAGCGCCGAATCTGCTGTCATGGGACGCACGGTCTGCACCGAGCCCTTGCCGAACGTCGTCTTGCCGACGATCAGCGCGCGATGCTGATCCTGCAGCGCACCCGCGACGATTTCCGACGCCGACGCCGAGTACGCGTTGGTCAGCACGATCATCGGCACGGTCTTGAAGATGGAC
Organism: Paraburkholderia sp. XV; assembly: GCF_020177535.1. Classification (NCBI taxonomy): domain Bacteria; kingdom Pseudomonadati; phylum Pseudomonadota; class Betaproteobacteria; order Burkholderiales; family Burkholderiaceae; genus Paraburkholderia; species Paraburkholderia sp. XV. Next base: position 27,546 of record NZ_JAGUUD010000035.1, read on the forward strand.
GGCAGGTTCTTCAGCGGATCGGTGTCGAAGGACGGCAGACGATAGTTGTCGTAGGTGTCGCGATAGACCTGCTTCGAGTCCGGAATCTGGCCGTTGGTCGACACGACGACGGAATCCGGCGGCAGGAACGCGCCCGCGACACCCACGGCGCTTTGCAGCAGACCGCCGCCGTTGTTGCGCAGGTCGAGGATCAGGCCCTTCAGGTTAGGCTGCTGGCGCGCAATGTCCTGCAGCTTGGCTGCGAGGTCGGGCACCGTGCGTTCCTGGAAGCTCGTGATGCGGACATAGGCATAGCCCGGCGCGAGGATCTTCGACTTCACGCTCTGGACCTTGATGATCGCGCGCGTGACGGTAAGCGGGAACGTGCGGTCGTCGGTCTTGCGGAAGATGGTCAGCGTGACCTTCGTGCCCGGGTCGCCACGCATCTGCTTGACGGCCTTGTCCAGCGTCATGCCGCGCACCGGCTTGTCGTTGATGCGGGTGATCAGGTCGCCCGGACGGATGCCGGCACGAAACGCGGGCGTGTCCTCGATCGGCGAGATGACCTTGATGAGGCCGTCTTCCTGCGAAATTTCGATGCCGAGACCCGCGAAGCGGCCCTTGGTCTGCTCCTGCAGTTCTTCGTAGTCGGTCTTGTCGAGATACGACGAGTGCGGATCGAGGCTCGACACCATGCCCTTGATCGCGGCCGTCAGCAGCTTCTTGTCGTCGACGGGCTCCACATACTCATGCTTGATTTGCCCGAAGACTTCGGCGAAGAGGCGCAACTGGTCGAGCGGCAAGGGCGTGGCCGCCGATGCGGGTTGCTGGGCCGAGGCGCTGAGTTGCAGGGTTGCAAAAACGCCGGTAGCCAGGCCCGCGGCGATAAGGCCGATATTTTTCAGGTTCTTTCGCATAGAGTGTGTTGCGGTCGGAAGCGCGTGGCAGCGTCAAAGGAAAAAGGACGGACAAGTATAACTTGACGCTTGCACGGCCTGTACGTGTGGGTAATCGGGTTTCGACAGCGGTCGCGCTGCGAGGTTCTAAGGATCGCTGCCGTCCTGCGCAGCGACTGTGCGTTGGCGGACGCCCGCAACGCCAAAAGCGCCGCCACGCATGGGCTGCACTGCCAACCTGGTTGCGTGCGCATCGGTATGGGTTGCTTGCGTGCAGGGAGGGTGGCGCAACGTCCCACCGGCTCGCGACGACGCATGATGGCGTCAGCATGGCGGCTACATGGCAATGCTGTCAGGCAAGCGCACGGCACGCGCGAAGCGCGCGCGCCGTGACCCGCAGCGGCATGGCGGCGGGTCACGATCATTGGAATGGCCGTGATCAGCCTGCCTTGCCCTGCTTCGCGACAGCCGCCTGCGCCTTCGCGATCGCTTCCTGATCGCCGAGGTAGTAGTGCTTGATCGGCTTCAGGTCTTCGTCCAGTTCATAGACGAGGGGCACGCCGTTCGGGATGTTCAGCCCGACGATATCGTTGTCGGAGATGTTGTCCAGATACTTGACCAGCGCGCGGATCGAATTGCCGTGCGCGGCGATCAGCACCTTGCGGCCCGACTTGATCGCGGGCGCGATCGATTCGTTCCAGATGGGCATGACGCGCGCGACAGTGTCCTTCAGGCATTCCGTGAGCGGCAATTGCTCGCGCGGCACTTTCGCGTAGCGCGGGTCGTTGTACGACGTGCGCGAATCGGTCGGCTCCAGCGCGGGCGGCGGCGTGTCGTAGCTGCGGCGCCAGACCAGCACCTGCTCGTCGCCGAACTTCGCGGCCGTCTCCGCCTTGTTCAGGCCCGACAGCGCGCCGTAGTGTCGCTCGTTGAGACGCCACGAGTGCACGACGGGCAGGTACATCAGGTCCATCTTGTCCTGCACGTGCCACAGCGTACGGATCGCGCGCTTGAGCACCGAGGTGTAGGCGATGTCGAACGTATAGCCCGAGTCCTTGAGCAGCGTGCCTGCCTGCTGCGCTTCGAGGTTGCCCTGTTCGGTCAGGTCGACGTCGACCCAGCCCGTGAAGCGGTTTTCCTTGTTCCACGTCGATTCGCCGTGGCGGATGAGAACGAGTTTGTACATGTCGTGCCGGTCGGTAGTGAGGAAGCGGTAATCGGGGCGGCACCGCAGCCTGCTGCTGGCGGTCGCCATCGCGTCAGACGGTTATTTTATAATGGTCGGATTGCCCTTTCCGATTTATCCCGATTTCTTCTCTTTTTCCGGCGGATCTTCCGTGAAGTTTTTCACCGATTACACGAACCTTGTACTGATCGCGGTCGCCCTCATCTCTGGGGCATTGCTCCTGTGGCCGTCGATTTCCCGGCGCGGACGCGGCGGCCTGTCGGCGGCTGCCGCCACCCAGCTGATCAACCGGCGCAACGCCGTGGTCGTCGACCTGCGCCCCGCGGCGGAATACGCCGGTGGGCACCTGCCGTCGGCGCGCCACGTCGAATTTGGCGAGTTGCAAGCGAAAGTCGCCCAACTCGTGAAAAATAAGAGCAACCCGGTGCTGCTCGTCTGCCAGAACGGACAGCAGTCGAACAAGGCGGCACGTATTGTGCGCGACGCAGGCTATGCGGAAGTGCACGTGCTGGAAGGCGGCGTCAACGCCTGGCAGCAGGCGGGCATGCCCGTCGTCAAACAAGGAGTTGCGAAGTGAACAAAGTGATCATGTACAGCACGCAGGTGTGCCCGTATTGCCAGATGGCCGAACGTCTACTAAAGTCGCGCGGCGTCGATCACGTCGAAAAGGTGCTGATCGACAAGGATCCGGCGCGCCGTCAGGAAATGATGACGCGCACGGGCCGCCGCACGGTGCCGCAGGTGTATATCGGCGACACGCACGTCGGCGGCTACGACGATCTGTCCGCGCTGGATCGCGCGGGCGGTCTGACGCCGCTGCTGGCAGCCGTCGCCTGACATCACGCTGAAGCGCGGTCGGCCCGGTGTGCCGGCGGTGTCGGACGCCGCGCGGCAGCGAAAAAACAAAGCCGGATTCGCACCGGCCAGCTGAATGCCGCCCTTCGGGGCGGCTCGCACCATTACGAGATCTGGCGGCATCCGTCCGCCGCAACGAAATTTAGGGAGTAGAGACTCATGTCCGACGACAACAACCAGCCGTTCTTCAATATCCAGCGCATTTATCTGAAGGACATGTCGCTCGAGCAGCCGAATTCGCCGGCTATTTTCCTCGAGCAGGAAATGCCGTCGGTCGAAGTCGAAGTCGACGTGAAGGCCGAGCGCCTCGCGGACACGGTGTTCGAAATTCTCGTCACGGGCACCGTGACGGCCAAGGTCAGCGACAAGGTCGCGTTCCTGATCGAAGCGAAGCAGGCAGGTATTTTCGACATCCGCAACATCCCGGCTGAGCAGATCGATCCGCTCGTCGGCATTGCGTGCCCGACCATCCTGTTCCCGTATCTGCGTTCGAACATCGCCGACGCGATCACCCGCGCAGGCTTCCCGCCCATCCACCTCGCCGAAATCAACTTCCAGGCACTGTACGAGCAACGCCTCGCGCAGATCGCCACGCAGGAAACCGGCGCGGGCAGCGCTGCGCATCACTGACACGTGCAGCCGGTGCCGGGTATGAAGGTCGCCGTTCTCGGCGCCGGTGCATGGGGCACCGCACTCGCCGGCCATCTGGCCGCGCGGCACGACACGGTGCTCTGGGCGCGCGACGCCGCGCTCATCGCCGAACTCTCCACTTCGCATGAAAACGTCCGCTATCTGGCGGGCGTTGCGTTGCCATCCGCGCTTCGCTTCGAAGCGAATCTCGATCTCGCGCTAGATCACGCGCTTGCCGACGACGCGCTGTGCGTGGTCGCGACGCCCGTCGCGGGCCTGCGCGCCATGCTGCGCACGATGCGCGACATGGGCAAGGTGCCCGCGCATATCGTGTGGCTGTGCAAGGGCTTCGAGGCGGACACGCAACTGCTGCCGAATCAGGTCGTAGCTCAAGAGCTGAGCGGGCATGCGAGCAACGGCACGCTTTCGGGCCCGAGCTTCGCGCGCGAAGTGGGGCAGGGACTGCCCGTCGCGTTGACGGTGGCGAGTGCGTCGGCGGCTTGCCGCGAGCGGACTGTCGCGGCGTTCCATCACGGCGCCATGCGTATCTACAGCGGCGACGACGTGGTCGGCGTCGAAGTGGGCGGCGCGGTGAAGAACGTGCTGGCCATCGCCACGGGTATTGCCGATGGCCTCGGTCTCGGGCTGAACGCACGCGCGGCGCTGATCACGCGCGGTCTTGCGGAAATGTCGCGCCTCGGCGCGGCGCTGGGCGGCCGGGCGGAAACGTTCACGGGCCTCACGGGCCTGGGCGATCTGATCCTGACCGCGACGGGCGATCTTTCGCGCAACCGCACGGTCGGCATGCAGCTCGCAAGCGGCCGTTCGCTCGACGACATTCTCAACGCGCTCGGGCATGTCGCCGAGGGCGTGCGCTGCGCGCGGAGCGTGCTGTCGATCGCGCAGTCGCACGGGATCGACATGCCGATCACCGAAGCCGTCTGCGACGTGCTGTTCAACAACGTGGCGCCGCGCGACGCCGTTAGCGCGCTGCTGCGCCGCGACGCGAAGGCTGAATAACAGCCGTTGTCCGAAGCGGGCCTCGCGGCCCGCAACCATTGCAGCACGTTGCCTGAAGGTCTTTTACACAGCCGGTAATGGCCAGCGCCGAACGGCTCGTTTCTTTTGCTGTCCACCTCCTATCGCTCGTTGCATCGAATCTGGAGGTTTTCCCCATGCTCACCATTGGCCATTGCACGCTGGAGGCGCGCATCGTCGACATCACGACGCTCGACGTCGACGCGATCGTCAACGCGGCGAATACATCATTGCTGGGCGGCGGTGGCGTGGACGGCGCGATTCATCGCGCAGCGGGCCCGGACCTGCTGCGCGAATGCGAAACACTGGGAGGCTGCGTGACAGGCGAGGCGAAGATTACGGGCGGCCACCGGCTGAAGGCGCGCCATGTGGTTCATGCCGTCGGTCCTGTGTGGCACGGCGGCGAACGGAGCGAGGCGGAACTGCTGGCTGCGTGCTACAGGCGCTCGCTGGAGCTGACACGCGACGCCAAAGCGAAGAGCATCGCGTTTCCTGCGATCAGTTGCGGTGTCTACCGTTTCCCAGCCGACGAAGCGGTGCGTATCGCCATTCAAACGGTAATCGACACGCTGCCGCACACGCCTGCTGTCGAACACGTGATCTTCGCCTGCTTCGACGAAGCGATGCACGCGCGCTACCAGTCCGAATTCGAACGACGCCTTCAGGCGCCGCCTTCGAAGCCCGCCTGACGCCATGCCTCGAACACGACTACGGCGACCGTGTTCGACAGGTTCAGGCTGCGATTGCCGGGGCGCATCGGCAGGCGCACGCGCTGCGCGTCGGGGAAGCGGTTCAGTACGGCGTCCGGCAGGCCGCGCGTTTCCGCGCCGAACACGAACCAGTCGCCGGGCAGGAACGCATGTGAGTGGAACGGGCTGGAGCCGCGCGTCGTGAACGCGAACATGCGCGAGCAGTCAGGCCCTTCGCTGTCGATCAGCGCGTCCCAGTTGGAGTGCACGCGCATCTGCGCGTACTCGTGGTAGTCGAGGCCGGCGCGGCGCATTCTCGCGTCGTCGAGGGGAAAGCCGAGCGGCTCGATCAGATGCAGGCGCGCGCCCGTGTTTGCGCACAGGCGGATCACGTTGCCGGTGTTCGGCGGAATTTCGGGTTCGACGAGAACGACGTTGAACATATGCAGTGAATGGGGAAACTGAGTCGGAATCTAGTTTTTCGGCGTGCGAAGCGCGACGAGATTCGTCACGCGCCGCGCGCCGGCTGCCTTCAGCGTGCGAGCCAGCGCATCGAGTGTCGCGCCTGTCGTCATCACATCGTCGACGACAGCCACATGCAGGCTCTGCACCGGCCTTGCCACTTCGAACGCACGGCCGACATTCTGCCTGCGCGCATCGAGATCGAGCTTCGATTGCGGCGCCGTGTCGATCACGCGTCGAACCAGCGTCGCGTCGCCGCGAATGCCGAGCGCTCGCGCGCAGGGCCGCGCGATTTCCCATGCCTGGTTGTAGCCACGCTCGACCAGCCGCCGCGCCGACAACGGCACGGGCGCGACGACGTCCGGGCGATCGCGTTCGTCGAGCGCATCGATCGCGGACCACGCGAGCCGCCGCGCGAATTCATGCGCGAGCCCAAGCCGCGCGCGGAACTTGAGGCCAACGGCCAGCGCGTCCAGCGGCGCGCGGTAGTCGGCAAGCGCCACGGTCGCGTCGAACGCGGGCGGCGCGGCGAGGCAGTCGCCGCAGCGGTAATGCATGACGCTTGCCCGCCGGAAGCTGCTCAACGGCATCGCGCAGACGACGCAGCGTAGCCGCGCTTCGTTCCACCAGGCCTCGTCGCAAAAGCCGCACAGCGCCCGATGCGACATATTGCCGCACAACACACATGGGTTCGGCAGCGCGCAACGCGCAAGCGCCGGAAGTTTCGAGATGGATCGTTGCGCGACCTCGAAGAGCCGTTCGTGAAGCAGTCGCCCGGAACGGGTGGCGCGAGACCAACGAAAAGCCCAATTCGGCATATCGATACGCCTCCGAAGGCCGCTGACGCTGAAGGGACGGAATCGAGCGAGTATACTTCGCACTCTTCGTCCGCACGACTCGAATACCGTGTCTCCCACCGATACTGGCCGTCCGGCCTATGATTCGCGCCGTCTCCGGAAGATTTTCGACCGCCGGGCGGCGACCTTCGACGACGTCGCGTTCCTGCCACGCGAGATCGCCCAACGCATGCGCGAACGGCTCGACTACATCAAGGTCAATCCGGCGCAGGTGCTCGACGCCGGCTGCGGCGCGGGCGACGACCTCCCGGCGCTGCGCGAGCGCTTTCCCGAGGCGCCCGTGTTCGGCGCCGATCTTTCGCGCGCGATGCTCGCGCGCGCGGTCCAGCACGACGCCACCGACACCAGCTGGCGCCGTTTTCTGCCCGCCTCGCTTGGCAAGGCGCTCGGCTCGCGCGGGCCGCGCTTCGCTCAGGCGGATTTTTCCGCGTTGCCGTTTGCATCGGGTGCATTCGAGTTCATCTGGTCGAATCTCGCGTTGCACTGGCACTCGCGGCCCGACCTCGTGTTCCCCGAATGGCAGCGCGTCCTGAAGGTCAACGGCCTGCTGATGTTCAGCACGCTCGGGCCTGACACGCTGAAAGAACTGCGCGGCGCGTATGCCGAAATCGAAGCGGCGCACGGCGTCAATACGCACAAACATGTAATCGACTTCGTAGACATGCACGATCTGGGCGATATGCTTGTCGAAAGTGGCTTCGAAATTCCCGTGATGGACCAGGAGACCTTGACCATCACGTACAAGTCGCCGGAGTCGCTGCTTGCCGACGTGCGTCGCTGGGGCGCCTATCCGTTCCGGCGCGAGACGTCGCCGGGCGTCGCCTCGAGGCGCATGCGAAAAGCGCTGCTTGCCGCGCTGGAGGCGCGCCGGCGCGCCGACGGCACGATCCCTCTGACCTTCGAGGTGATCTACGGACATGCATGGAAGGCGGTGCCGAGAATGACCCCCGAAGGGCACGGAATCGTGCGAATAGAAGACATCGGAAGAGGGCGGCAGGGCAATCGTTGACGCGGTAAAGAGGGCATCCGTTATGCTCGAAATTAGCGGCCCGAAAACTGCGTCAAAACGGCGCAGAGGCTTGTGTGGCTTGGCTTTTCGGCCGATAGAGCGTTGCTTGTGGATGCCCTGGATCGGCCCTATAATGCGTCAGTTTGTCGCTTAAAGCTCACACAATAGGAGCGACAGGCCCGAGGCCTTTGCGGTTCGGGTGGCGGTAGTTGCGCTGGGCGTGAATGGCATTGGCGGTATGCGGTGACTGGCGGTTCGCGGGAGGCAGCGATGAATGCAACCGATCTGCTGGCTGAGTCAGAACCCGTCCTCAAGGACTGGTTGATGAAGCGCAACTGTTCGGCTTCGCCGCGGCAATTCGTGTTCTTCTATGTGTCGCTCGCGGCATTCTCGCTCTTGATAGCATTCCTGCTGGTCCTGTGCGGTGCATGGCTGGTGTTGCCGTTCACAGGTATCGAGCTGCTCGCTGTCGGTGTCGCATTTGCCATCTATGCACGCCATGCTGTCGATTACGAGCGCATCCGGCTGTTTCCCAACCGGCTCGTGATCGAACAGGTCAGCGCCGAGCATCTCACGCAGTTCGAATTCAACCCGTGCTGGGTGCGGGTAGAACCAGGAGCGACGCCGCGCGACCGGATCAGACTGGTTTCGCGCGGCGAGACGGTCGCGGTCGGGCAGCACCTTGCGCAATATCGGCGCGCACAATTCGCCGACGAACTGCGTCTGTGGCTCAGGCAGTGTCAGGCGTAAAAAGTTGCGTAATGAATCGAATCGCGCGCCGTTCCAGAAGACGAGAGGCAGCCTTCCAGCGGGGTCGAGGGTTTGAATGGAAAATTTGGGTAAGGAAGCTATGAAAACAATCAAGCGAGCCCTCGTGGGCGTGCTGGCGTCTAGCGGACTGCTGTTCGCCGGCGCTGCCCATGCAATCGGCGACAGTCCGGGCGGCCCCCGCGTCAACGAGATCAATCTCCAGCCGCCCGTGACGAGGATTGCCGAAGAGCTCTACAGCCTCCACACATTCATGCTGATCCTTTGCACGGTGATCTTCATCGGCGTGTTCGGCGTGATGTTCTATTCGATGTTTGCGCACCGCAAGTCGAAGGGCCACAAGGCCGCGCATTTCCACGAAAGCACCACCGTCGAAATCATCTGGACGATCGTTCCGTTCATCATCGTCGTGCTGATGGCGCTGCCCGCCACCAAGACGGTCGTCGCGATGAAGGACACCACGAATGCCGATCTCACCGTCAAGGTCACCGGCTACCAGTGGAAGTGGGCGTACGACTACGTGAAGGGCCCGGGCGAAGGCATCAGCTTCCTGTCCACGCTGACCACGCCGCGTAGCCAGGTCGACGGCCGCGCGCCGAAGACGGATACCTATCTGCAGGAAGTCGACAACCCGCTGGTCGTTCCCGTCAACAAGAAGATCCGCATCATCACCACCGCCAATGACGTCGTGCACTCGTGGTACGTGCCCGCGTTCGGCGTCAAGCAGGATGCGATTCCCGGCTTCGTGCGCGACACGTGGTTCAAGGCGGAGAAAATCGGCACGTATCGCGGCTTCTGTACCGAACTGTGCGGCAAGGAACACGCGTTCATGCCCGTGGTCGTGACTGTGCTGTCGGACGACGACTACGCGAAGTGGGTCGACGACCAGAAGAAGAAAATGGCCGCCGGTCAGGACGATCCCAACAAGAACTACACGCTCGCCGAACTGACGGAGCGCGGCGGCAAGGTGTACGCGGCGAACTGCGCCGTCTGCCACCAGCCGACGGGCAAGGGCGCGGGCGCATTTCCGGCGCTCGACGGCAGCAAGGTCGCGAACGGCCCGCTCGCCGAGCACGTGAGCATCGTCTTGAAGGGCAAGAACGCGATGCCGGCGTGGGCGCCGACGTTGAACGACGTCGAGATCGCTTCCGTCATCACGTTCGAGCGTAACTCGTGGGGCAACCACACGGGCGACATCCTGCAACCCAAGCAGGTTGCCGATGCACGCAACGGCCGTCTGCCGGCGGGTGGCGATCACCTGGCGGGCGCGGCGGCGGCTGCCGCTTCGGATGCAGCCGCGGCGAGCGGCGCGGAAGGCGCGAGCGGCGCGGCTGCGGCCAGCGGCGAAGCGGGCGCATCGGCTTCTGCAGCGGCCTCGGGCGCATCGGACAACGCGGCGGCATCGGCGCCGCAAGCGTCGCTGCCCGCCAGCGTCTACTTCGAAACGAACAAGAGCACGCTGCCCGCCGACGCGAAAGCCGCCATCGACGCAGCCGCTGCCTACGCGAAGGCGCACCCGGACGCGAAGTTCACGCTGTCGGGCTATACCGACGCAACGGGTTCCGCCGATAAAAACGCGAAGCTCGCCAAGGCGCGCGCTGAAGCCGTGCGCGACGCGCTGAAGGCAGCAGGCATCGCCGAAGACCACATTATTTTGAAGAAGCCGGAGACGATCACGGGCGGTGCGGACGCGAAGGAAGCACGCCGTGTCGAAATCAGCCCAGCGGCCTGACGTGTCACAGTCAGAGAAAAGCAGCATTCGAGATTTAGGAGATTGTCATGTCTAGCATCGGACACGATGTAGCCGCGGGCCACGAGCATGTTCACGGCGATCATGCCCACGAAACGCCGCATGGCTGGCGCCGCTGGCTGTACGCCACCAACCACAAGGACATCGGTACGCTGTACCTGCTGTTCTCGTTCATCATGTTCCTGTCCGGGGGCGTGATGGCGCTGGGCATCCGCGCCGAGCTGTTCGAGCCGGGCCTGCAGATCATGCGTCCCGAGTTCTTCAACCAGTTGACCACCATGCACGGCCTCATCATGGTGTTCGGCGCGATCATGCCGGCTTTCGTCGGCTTCGCGAACTGGATGATTCCGCTGCAGATCGGCGCATCGGACATGGCCTTCGCACGGATGAACAACTTCAGCTTCTGGCTGCTGCCCGTTGCCGCCGTGCTGCTGGTCGGCTCGTTCTTCACGCCGGGCGGCGCGACGGCCGCCGGCTGGACGCTGTACGCGCCGCTGTCCACGCAGATGGGCCCGGGCATGGACTTCGCGATCTTCGCGGTGCACATCATGGGCGCGTCGTCGATCATGGGCGGCATCAACATCGTCGTGACGATCCTGAACATGCGCGCACCCGGCCTCACGCTGATGAAGATGCCGATGTTCGTCTGGACGTGGCTGATCACCGCCTACCTGCTGATCGCCGTGATGCCGGTGCTGGCTGGCGCGATCACGATGGTGCTGTTCGACCGCCACTTCGGCACGTCGTTCTTCAACGCGGCAGGCGGCGGCGACCCGGTGATGTATCAGCACATCTTCTGGTTCTTCGGCCACCCAGAGGTGTACATCATGATCTTGCCGGCGTTCGGGATCGTGTCGCAGGTGATCCCGGCGTTCGCGCGCAAGCCGCTGTTCGGCTATAGCTCGATGGTGTACGCAACGGCGTCGATCGCGATCCTGTCGTTCATGGTCTGGGCGCACCACATGTTCGCGACGGGCATGCCTGTTACCGGCCAGCTGTTCTTCATGTACGCCACGATGCTGATCGCCGTGCCGACGGGCGTGAAGGTGTTCAACTGGGTCGCGACGATGTGGCGCGGTTCGCTGACCTTCGAAACGCCGATGCTGTTCGCGGTGGGCTTCCTGTTCGTGTTCACGTTCGGCGGTCTGACGGGCCTGATGCTCGCGATGGCGCCGCTCGACATCCAGTATCACGGCACTTACTTCGTGGTCGCGCACTTCCACTATGTGCTGGTGGCGGGCTCGCTGTTCGGCCTGTTCTCCGGCTGGTACTACTGGGCGCCGAAGTGGACGGGCTGGATGTACAACGAGACGCGCGGGAAGATCCACTTCTGGTCGTCGCTGATCTTCTTCAACCTCGCGTTCCTGCCGATGCACTTCGTCGGTCTCGCCGGTATGCCGCGTCGTTATGCCGATTACCCGGCGCAGTTCACCGACTGGAACCAGGTCATCACGATCGGCGCATTCGGCTTTGGTCTCGCGCAGGTGTACTTCCTGTTTGCCGTTGCGCTGCCTGCCTATCGCGGCGGCGGCGAACTCGAAAAGGCCGGCGACAAGCCGTGGGATGGCGCAACGGGCCTCGAGTGGACCGTGCCGAGCCCGGCTCCGTTCCACACGTTCGAAAATCCGCCGACGGTCGAGTAAGCCGTCTTCGAAGTCCGCTCCGGCTGAGCAATGCCGGGGCGGACTGGCTGGACCGAAGCGGGCCCGAAGCGGGCCCGTAGCGGGACCGAAGCTGGACCGAAGCGGAACCGAATCATCCAGCAGCACGCAGCATCAAGAAACTTCAGCATGACCCGGAACCCACAAAAAAGCCGTACGCCTGAAGAAATTCGTGCAGGGAACCTGCGACTCGGTCTGATTCTGCTTGCCGTCGTCGCCGTCTTTTTTCTGGGTGCCGTCGTCAAGCAGGTCTGGTTTGCTTCGTGACTTGACCTGACCTGACCTGCCGTGACGAGTTGGGATCGCCTGTGCATGTGATCTGTTGAGGAAGTTCGATGTCGACGCAACCGCCCGCCGGGGCCGACCGCTCTTTTAACCGTCCGATGCTGTTCAAGCTCGTTGTCGTCGCGTTGCTGATGTTCGGCTTCGGGTTTGCGCTGGTGCCGATGTATCGCGCGATCTGCGAGGTCACGGGCATCAACAACCTGGTGCAGCGCGATGCAACCGCGCGCGAGGCGAAGAATACGCAGGTCGACATGAGCCGCACGATTTCGATCGAGTTCGACGCGAATGCGCGCGGACCGCTTGGATTCAAGCCGGAGCAGAACAGTATCGACGTGCATCCGGGTGAAGTGACGACGGTGATGTACGACGTGAGCAACCAGCAGGCGCGCACCATCCAGGCTCAAGCCATCCCGAGCTACGCGCCGAAGCAGGCTACCGAGTTCTTCAAGAAGATCGAGTGTTTTTGCTTTACGCAGCAGACGTTGAAGGCGAACGAATCGAAGCGGATGCCCGTCGTGTTCGTTGTCGATCCGAAACTGCCGAAAGATGTGAAGACGATCACGTTGTCGTACACGTTCTTCGAACTGAACGCGCCTGCGCCCACGGCGCGCGGCACGGCAGGTCAGACGGCGGACGGTGCAGCGAAAGCAGCGGACCCGGCCTGACGCGTACCAACGACGCTTGCCCAAAGAAGGCGAGGATATGAACGATAGCGGTCGCGGCAGGAAGAGCAGTTTCGGCCAGTCGATGAAAGCGGTGATGTGGTCGTTTTTCGGCGTGCGCAAACGGCGCGATCTGGAAGCGGATGCCACACAGTTGAACCCGTTGCACGTGATCATCGCGGCGCTGATCGGCGCGGCGATTTTCATCGGGGTGTTGATCCTGATCGTGCGCGTGGTGGTCGGCTAGCAGGGCAAGGCGGCATGGCGGTCTTCGCGGAACCGAATGGATGGAGCAGGGCGGCGCAACGCAGCGCGCCGTTGGAGATAGAGCCGGGGCGCAGCGCAGTCGGCTGCGGATTCAACCGGACCAAGCAGAACAACTGGACTGAAGTGGAGAATCAACGATGAGCGGTCAAAACGAGAGCCCGTACTATTTCATACCGCACCCGTCGCGGCATCCGATCAGCGCTGCGATTGGCCTGCTGGTCATGCTCGGATCGTTTGCGGCGTGGGTGAACGGCGAGCCGTGGGCGCCCATCACGGCGCTGATCGGTCTGCTTTGGCTGCTTTTCACGCTGTATCACTGGTTCGGCGATGCGATCTCCGAGTCGGAAGGCGGGATGTACGGCAAGAAAGTCGATGCGTCGTACCGCTGGAGCATGAGCTGGTTCATCTTTTCGGAAGTGATGTTCTTCGGCGCGTTTTTCGGTGCGCTGTTCTATGCGCGCGAAATCGCGATGCACCAGCTCGGCAGTCTCGATTACAAGCTGATCTGGCCGGATTTCACGGCGGTATGGCCGAATATCGGACCGGCGGATCTCGTGTCGCACTTCAAGTCGATGACGCCGTGGCCCGTGCCGACCATCAATACGGCGCTGCTGCTGTCGTCGGGCGCGACGCTGACGGTCTCGCACCACGCGCTGCGCGACAATCACCGCACGAAAGCGATTGCATGGCTTGCGGCCACCCTGGTGCTGGGCGTCTCGTTCCTGTTCCTGCAAGGCTTCGAGTATTTCCACGCGTACAACGAACTGAACCTGACGCTTGCATCGGGCGTGTACGGCTCGACGTTCTTCCTGCTGACGGGCTTCCACGGTTTTCACGTGTTCCTCGGCGGCACGATGCTGGCCGTCGTATTGGTGCGAATGATCCGCGGCCACTTCACGGCCGACCATCACTTCGCGTTCGAAGGCGCGGCGTGGTACTGGCACTTTGTCGACGTCGTGTGGCTGGGTCTGTACGTCGTCGTGTACTGGCTGTAAGCGTCGTTGGAACGCCACGGAGCCTGCGCGGCGTATGCGTCGATTCGTGCGTCATATCGACGCAGAAAGGCGCCGCAGGCTGCCCACAAGCAGTTGGGGCGTGGCGTGCCGTGAACGTCGAGCGTTCAGTTGTGAGTGCTGTATCGGAAAGACTTAGGAGCGCCGCCCTCGACCCCGTCAGGGCGGCGTTTTGCTTCGATGGTGTGAGGATTTCGCCGATCGCGTAACGGTGTATTGCCTGATCGGCGCGAAATTAAGTGGCATACTTCGCCGTCAAATTGAGACGGCTCGCGTCACGCCGGCGCAAGGCGCGGCGGTGTGCGGCCGCCGCCGAACGCGTTGCCAGTGTGCCGTCAGCGTCCGTACGGAATGCCCGTCGAATGAATCCAGCCCATCCAGTTTGCGAACAGGATGAACAGGAACAGCGTAATCGACAGGCCAACACGTGTCGCGAGCGACCAGACCATGCGCTTCGTTCTGCCCCGGTCGTGCATCATGAAATACAGCGCGGACACCATGCTGGCGATGATCAGAACGAACGCGATGGGAACGAGAATGTGCATGGAACCAACTGAAATTCAGGAAAGCGGACGCAACGATTTCATTATCGCACCGCACGCAATGGTTCGTGTTCCGACCAGAATCGCGCGATGAAGATTCGTCTCATACCGACGCTGCTGATTCTGATCGTCGTCGCGGTGACCGTGCGGCTCGGTTTCTGGCAGCGCGACCGCGCGCATCAGAAGGAAGCGTTGCAGGCGCAGATCACGCAGTTCGAGAACGCGCCCGCCCAGACCGTGGGCGCCGCGCCCGTCGCGCTGAAGGACATCGAGTTTCATCGCGTGCGTGCGGTTGGACAGTTTATGCCGCAGCAAGTGGTGTACCTCGATAATCGCCCGTATAACGATCAGCCGGGCTTTTACGTCGTGATGCCCTTTAAACTGCGCGACGGCGGCGTTGTGCTCGTCAATCGAGGCTGGCTGCCGCGCAACATGAACGAACGCACGGCGATCGCGCCGTACGATACGCCGAAGGGCGAGATCGAAATCGAAGGCATCGCACGAGCCGACGCAACCCGGGCGTACGAACTCGGCGAGGGCGGCTCGGCCGCGCATCAGACGATACGCCAGAATCTCGACGTCGCGTCGTACGCGGCGGAAACGGGCTTGCCGCTGCAGCCGTTCGTGATCCAGCAGACCAGCGACGACGGCGACAAACTCGTGCGCGACTGGCCGATGCCGACGTCGGGGGTCGAACGCAACTATGGCTATATGGCCCAGTGGTGGGGCATCGCCGCTGCCGCAGTGGTTTTCGGCCTGTATGCGGCCCGGCGTGCAGCGAAGAATGCGAACCGGATCGAGAGCAAGGGACTGGAAGAGGGCGACGCGGCCGGCAACGGACAGGCGCCCCGCGCGTGATGCTTCACGCGTTGCCCGGATGCAGCTTACAGGCGCGATGCAGGCGCCATCATGAAAAGAGGATCAGGAGTGTCGACGCAAAACCCCCGTTCGCAGCAAACCGGACAGCGACGCGCGCATGGCGAGCAAAATAAGGTTCCGGGTCAACCGAACGGCACAGGCTCGTGGCAGCGCGGCCGCTGGATGCTGCTGCTGATCGCGCTGGTCTGCGCGGCGCCCGTGATCGGGTCGTATTTCACGTATTACGTCATCAAGCCGAAGGGCAGCACGACGAGCTACGGCACGCTGATCGATCCGCAACGCCCGATCCCCGAAGCGCTCGTCGTCACAGGCGAGGACGGCAAGCCGATCAAGCTCGCATCGTTGCGCGGCCGCTGGTTGATGATTTCCGTCGACAGCAGCGCGTGCGACAAGCCTTGCGTGACGAAGCTGTATTTCATGCGCCAGGTGCGCGCCACGCAGGCGGGCGAACGCGAGCGCATCGTCAACGTGTTTCTTCGCACGGATCCCGGCAAGGTGCCTGACGTCGTCGATAACGCGTACAAGGACACGGAGATGCTGATCGCCGATCCGAAGGAAGTGAGCGCATGGCTGCCCGCCGATCAAGGCACGCAGATCACCGACCACATCTACATGGTCGACCCGAACGGCAACCTGATGATGCGTTTCCCGAAAGACGCAAACCCGAGCAAGATCAAGGGCGATGTCACGAAACTGCTCAGAAATTCGGGTATCGGCTAAAGTGCCGCGAGCACGTTGAAACTCGCCTGGTGGCGAGAGAAGGAAAGATAGATGTTCGTATTGCAACTGGGACTGATCGGGCTGTGCATTGCGCTGCTGCCGCTGTCGTACGTGTGGGTGAAAGCCGACGACAACAAGTTTCGCAAGCTGGTCTGGGTCACCACCTTTCTGACGCTCGATCTCGTGATGTTCGGCGGCTTCACGCGCCTGACCGACTCGGGCCTCGGCTGTCCGGACTGGCCGGGCTGCTACGGCACGTCGTCGCCCTTCATCGCGCACGCGGCGATCAATGCCGCGTATCACGCGATGCCGTCCGGCCCCGTCAGCATGACGAAGGCGTGGATCGAGATGATTCACCGCTACTTCGCGATGGCGATCGGCGTGCTGATCGTCGCGCAAACGGTCATCGCGTGGGTCGCGCGCATCAAGCGCCGTCCGCTGCATGTGTCGCCGTGGTGGCCGACCGCGCTGCTGCTGCTGATCCTCGTGCAGGGCGCGTTCGGCGCGTGGACCGTGACGATGAAGCTGCAACCCGTGATCGTGACGATTCACCTGCTGCTCGGGCTCGCGCTGCTCGGCACGCTCGGCTGGCTAGCCGCACGTCAGACGCCGCTGCCCGCGTACGAGCCGCAAGCGTCGCAGTGGCGTGTCGCAGCGCTGTTCGGTCTTGCGCTGCTGATCGTGCAAATTGCGCTCGGCGGCTGGGTCAGCACGAATTACGCGGTGCTCGCCTGCACCGATTTCCCGACCTGCAACGGCCAGTGGCTTCCGCCGATGGACTTCGAGCACGGCTTCCATCTGTGGCGCGCGCTCGGCATGACGGGCGACGGCGACGTGATCACGCAGGACGCGCTGGTGGCGATCCACTGGACGCATCGTACGTTCGCCTTTGTCGTGGTCGCGTATCTGCTGTGGTTCGCGCTGAAAATGCGCCGCTTCGAGTCGCTGCGGCGGCCCGCGAACGGCGTGCTGCTCGTGATCGTGATCCAGTTCGTCACGGGCCTGTCGAACATCGTTTTGCAATGGCCTTTGCCCATTGCCGTCGCCCATAACGGCGGGGCCGCGATCCTGTTGCTTTTGCTCGTTATGTTAAACTTTCGAATCGCTTATAGCCGTCCCGGCCGCGCCACGGTTCCCGCGCGCGACGCCGCGCCAGCGTGATCCCTCATGGACAGCACAACTCTCCCCCATTCGCCCGGTAGCCGGATTTCCCAATACATTGCGCTGACAAAACCGCGCGTCACGCAGCTCGCCGTGTTTTGCGCAGTGATCGGCATGTTCCTGGCCACGCCCGGCATGGTGCCGTGGACGGTGCTGATCGGCGGCGCTGTCGGCATCTGGTTGCTGGCGGGCGCTGCGTTCGCGATCAACTGTCTCGTCGAACAGAAAGTCGATGCGAAGATGCGCCGCACCGCGTGGCGTCCTTCGGCGCGCGGCGAGATCACTACTTCACAGATTCTGCTGTTCTCGGCCGTGCTCGGCGGCCTTGGCATGTGGACGCTTTACACGTTCACCAACGCGCTGACCATGTGGCTCACCATCGCCACCTTCGTCGGCTACGCGATTGTCTACACGCTGCTGCTCAAGCCGTATACCCCGCAGAACATCGTGATCGGCGGTGCCTCGGGTGCAATGCCGCCGGCGCTCGGCTGGGCGGCCGTGACGGGCGCCGTGCCCGGCGACGCATGGATTCTCGTGCTGATCATCTTCGTCTGGACGCCGCCGCATTTCTGGGCGCTCGCGCTATATCGCCGTAAAGACTATGAAAACGCCGGCCTGCCGATGCTGCCCATCACGCACGGCGAGCAGTACACGCGTCTGCATATCTTGCTGTACACCGTCATTCTGTTCGCGGTCACGCTGATGCCGTTTATCTCGGGCATGAGCGGAATCGTGTATCTGGCGTCGGCGGTTCTGTTGGGTGCCGTGTTCCTCGCGTATGCGTGGAAGATTTATCGGGAATATTCCGACGACCTCGCGCGTAAAACCTTCCGTTATTCGATTGTTTATCTGTCGCTGCTGTTTGCGGCGCTGTTGATCGACCACTATGCGCGTGCCTTGATCGGCGCGTAACACCATGCTCACTAAACGGTTCGCGCGCGCGGCGCGCGTTGCTCTCGTCGCGTGCGCGCTCGGCGGCGCGGCACTGATGTCGGGATGCGGGAAGGAACAGCCCGCATTCACGAACGTGGATATCACGGGCAACAAGCAGTTCGGCGCCGACTTCTCGCTGCCGGATTCGAGCGGCAAGACGCGCTCGCTTGCCGATTACAAGGGCAAGGTCGTCGTGATGTTCTTCGGCTATACGCATTGCCCCGACGTCTGCCCGACGACGATGGCCGAGCTTTCGCAAGCGCTGCAGCAACTCGGGCCCGAAGACGCGAAGCGCGTGCAAGTGCTGTTCGTCACCGTCGATCCCGAGCGCGATACGCCCGAACTGCTGGCGCAGTACGTGCCAGCGTTCAATCCGACTTTCGTCGGCCTGCGCCCCGCCGATCAGGAGCAACTGACGAAGGTGACAAAGGACTTCCGCGTCTACTACGCGAAGGTGCCGGGCAAGACGCCCGACAGCTACACGATGGATCACACGGCCGCGAGCTATGTGTTCGACACCGACGGCAAGCTGCGTCTTTTCGCGCGCGACGGACAGGGCGCATCGCCGTGGGTGCACGATCTGAAGCTGTTGCTCGGCTGAGCGGGCGGCGCAAAAATCGCCTATTGAAATGAAAAAGGCTGCACGTCGTCGTGCAGCCTTTTTCATTTTCCAGGCCCCAGTTCACTCTGGCGCTTTCAGATTCATCCCCGGCGCCATTCGCGTCGCCTTGAATTCCGTCACGTCGTAGCGCGCCACCTTCTGCTGCGCGAATGGATCGCTTGCGAGGATCTCGTCGAGTCTCGATCGTTCGATACCCGCCGCGATGATCACGCCGCCGTCGCGCGGTACCTTCGGCCCTGCCATGATGAACACGCCGGCATCGAACTGACGCGTCAGGAAGGCGCGGTGCGCTTCCAGCGCATCGTCGACCCGATCGAGCGATGCCGTGTAGCTGAGGGAGACGACATACATAAAAAACCTCGCAAATGGGGAAGAGGCGGATGGCGCGCGTCGGCGCCGCATCGCGTCATTATCGGCTGACACGGCACGAGGCGTGACGGACTCGCCGCCTCAAGTCGGAGAATCGATTTGCCGTTATCCAGGAGAGCAATCGTTTGCGCCCATTCTGTCTTAGGCGGGCGCCGCAGATATGCCAAAGAAGTGACCACACAACAAGAGACCAACACAATGAGTAGGATGAGTCTGAACCGCAAGCTGTGGTTATCGCTTGTGCTCGTATGGCTGGGTCTGCTGGGCGTCGGATTGTGGAGCGCGGTAGAAACCCGCTCGACGATGCTCGACGAACGCAAGGCCGGCATGGTGAACCTCGTCGATGCAGCACAAGGCGTCGTAAGCGGCTACTACGCGCTCGCGCAGGCCGGCAAGATGAGCCAGGCAGATGCGCAGCGCGAAGCACTCGCGCGTCTCGCGACGATGCGCTACGGCGAGTCCGGTTATCTGTTCGTGATGGATTCGAAGCCCGTCGTGCTGATGCACCCGACCTTGCCGCAGATGAACGGCAAGGCGGTGGGCGACTTCAAGGACCCCGACGGCAAGTTGCTGTACGTGTCGATCGTCGATGCGGCGAAGGCGACGGGCAAGGGCTTCGCTGAATATCGCGGGCGTCTGCCGCACAGCGAAGAGGCCGTGCCGAAAATCAGCTATGCGGTGCGTTTCGCGCCTTGGGACTGGAACATCGTCAGCGGCGTGTTCGTGCGCGACATCGATACCGCTTACTACGCGAACCTGATCGAGCATTTCATCGTCGTGCTGGTGATCGGCGCGGTGATTTCGTTCGCGATGCTGCTGATCATCCGCAATGTGCGCGGCAGCCTCGGCGGCGAGCCGCAGGATGCCGCGAAGCTCGCAGCGCGGATCGCGACGGGCGACCTCACGCAGATCGTGTCCGTGCGCGCGAACGACTCGTCGAGCATGATGGCCGCGATGAACGAGATGCAAAGCCGCTTGCAGCGCACGATCGGCGAGATTCGCCAGTCGGCGGAGTCGATTGCGTCGGCGACGCAGCAGATCGCGGCAGGCAACGGCGATCTGTCGCAGCGCACGGAACAGCAGGCGGCGTCGTTGCAGGAAACGGCGGCGAGCATGGAAGAGCTGACGGCGACCGTCAAGCAGAACGCCGACAACGCGCGTCAGGCGAGTGGTCTTGCCAACAACGCGTCGGAGATCGCGACGAAGGGCAACGAGGTCGTGAGCCGCGTGATCAGCACGATGACGGAGATCAACGACAGCTCGCGGCAGATCTCCGACATCATCGGCGTGATCGAGGGCATCGCGTTCCAGACGAACATTCTCGCGCTGAACGCGGCCGTCGAAGCGGCGCGCGCGGGCGAGCAGGGGCGTGGCTTCGCCGTGGTTGCAGGCGAAGTGCGCAGTCTCGCGCAACGCTCGGCGACGGCGGCTAAGGAAATCAAGCAACTGATCGGCGATTCCGTCGAGCGCGTCAACAACGGCTACACGCTCGTCGAGCAGGCCGGCACGACGATGAGCGAGATCATGCAGGCGGTGCGCCGCGTGACGGACATCATGGGTGAGATCGCGGCGGCGTCGGAAGAGCAGAGCAGCGGCATTTCGCAGGTCGGACGTGCCGTCACGCAAATGGACGAGGTCACGCAGCAGAACGCGGCGCTGGTCGAGCAGGCCGCTGCTGCGGCTGCGTCGTTGCAGGATCAGGCCGCGCGTTTGCGTCAGACGATCGGCACGTTTCGGGTGAATGGCGGCGAGCCGGCCGTCGTTGCTGCGAGGACGGTGACAGCGGCTGAAAAGAAGGTGACCAGCCAGGCGGCGGCAAAGCCTCTCGCGAAACCGACGGCGGTTGCCGCTACGACCACCGCGCCCGCGAAAGCGGCGTCCGACGCGACGGCGCGCGAAGCATCGAGCCCGGCAGCCAAGCCGGCCGCGGCACCGCGCGCGGCGAAGGCGGCGTCATCGGATGACGATTGGACGACGTTCTAGCGGCGCTTCAACTGATCGCGAGGCCGCCGTCAGTCTGCTGGATGTGCTGGAGAATCGGGTCCGGTTCATGAATCGCCAGCGTGTCGATTACGTAGGCAAACTGACGATACCTGAGTCCTGTGATCAAAGTCTCAATTGCGCCACGATCGGACTTGATCATCTCGATCAGCATCGCGGGGCGATGCCGTTCAAGCACGGCACCCGCCCCGCGCAGGACGTCGAGTCCCATCCCGCCTCAAACCCCATCCGACAACGCGCATACCCATATGCGAACCCTGTATTTCCCATCGACGCGCGCCTGTGAGACCATTCCGGCCTCGACACTTCGAGGGCAACGTCAATGCGCCCGCTGTCGAACACGAATCCGAAACAAGGTAGTCAAGAGAGAATCACATGCAGCGCAGAACACTCATCAAGGTCTTTTCCGCAGCCCTCGCTTCGGCGGCGCTCGTCACGAGCTTCGCCGCTCGCGCTGACGACAAGGTCATCAAGGTCGGCACGATCAGCGGCCCCGACGCGCAAATCTGGTCGGTAGTGCAGAAGGTCGCGAAGCGCGAAGGCCTGAACGTGAAGGTCATCGAATTCAACGATTACGTGCAGCCGAATGCCGCGCTCGACGCGGGCGATCTCGATGCAAACAGCTTCCAGCATCAGCCGTATCTCGACAGCCAGATCAAGCAGCGCGGCTACAAGATCGTCAACGCCGGCCTGACCTACATCTCGCCGCTCGGCGTCTATTCGAAGAAGCTGAAGTCGCTGAAGGATCTGCCGCAAGGTGCGAAGGTTGCCGTGCCGAACGATCCGTCGAATGAAAACCGCGCGTTGCTGCTGTTGCAGTCGCAAGGCGTGATCAAGCTGAAGGCGGGCGCGGGCACGAACGGCAGCAACGCGACGCCGCTCGATGTCGCCGACAATCCGAAGAAGGTGAAGCTGATCGAACTGGACGCGGCGCAATTGCCGCGCTCGCTCGCCGACGTCGATGCCGCCGCGATCAACACGAACTTCGCGCTGGCAGCGGGCCTGCAGCCGACCAAGGATGCGATCGCGCTCGAAGACGTGCATAGCCCGTATGCGAATCTGATCGCCGTGCGTATCAAGGACAAGGATCAGCCGTGGGTGAAGAAGCTGGTCGCGGCGTATCAGTCGGAAGATGTTCGTCAGTTCATCAAGACCGAGTTCAAGGGTTCTGTCGTGCCGTCGTTCTGAGCGGCGCGGCCTGCTCACATGACGTGAAAAAAGCGCCACGGGAAACCGTGGCGCTTTTTTTGTGCGCGTAGCGAAGGCACGAGACGCCGCCGCTATAGCGTGCGCTCCCACTGCTCGATGACGAGATCGCGCCCGAAGCGCCTCTCGGGTGCCGTCGATACCACGGTAAAGCCAGCCTGCGTCACGAGCCGCCGCGCCTCGTCGAGCGAGCTCTCGCTTTCAATGGATAGCGTGCGATATCCCGCGCGCGTCGCAAAGCGCAGGCATTCGTTGATCAGTTGCGTGCCGATGCCGAGCCGCCGCACGTCGGGTTCGACGTACAGCATGCGAACGCTCGCCTGCATCTCCGATATCGCCGCGACCAGCGCCGAACCCACGATCAGGCCATCCTGTTCCGCAACCCAGCAAATCTCGCGCTGCGTGTCATGACTTTGCGCAAAGCGCGCGGCCTGCTGCGCGAGCAGCGCTTCGAAGGTGTGATCCCAGCCATAGCCGTGTGTGAACAACTGTGCCTGGCGCGAAATCAGCCAACCGTATTCGCCCGCGCGCGGTGCGCGCAGCGTGACGATGCTATGCCGCGGCCGCTCGTCGAGCAGACGCTCGATCAGCTTCATCGCGTGAATCAGTTGATCCTGCGAATGCGGCGCGAGCCGCGCGAGGACGGTGCCGACCTCATCGATCGCGGCGGCGTCGAGCGGCTGGTACGCGGCAAGCCCCGCCTCGGTCAGCGACACCAGCGACTGGCGCGCGTCGATCTCCGACGTCCGCCGCGAAATCAGGTTGCGCCGTTCGAAGCTCGCCAGCAGCCGGCTCAGATAGCCGCTGTCGATACCCAGATTGCGCGCGAGCGCCGCTGCCGTCTGGTGCTCGCTGCGCGACAGTTCGTGCATGACCCGCACCTCGGTCAGCGAAAACGGGCTTTTCTGCAGATGCTCGTGCAGCGCCCCGATGTGCTGCGTGTAGAAGCGGTTGAAATGGCGGACGGCTTCCGCCCGGACTATCGCGGGATCGTTCACCGTTTCCGCTCCCCGTGTTGGCCTGTCATTCGGTCACCAAGCTATGTTGTTTCCATCGAGTGATCGCGTGCGAATTTCGAAGTTTGCACCAGATTGTTAATAAAGAGGTATGACATTTGCGGGTTAACGCACGTAACTTGACAGACGATTCATGCGGACCAGTCGGGCAACTGGTCTCAAATACGGGTATGCCCTAATGCCAGTGAGCTGTCAGTTGGAAACCGCTTAATTCGCGCAATTCCTTACCGGACAAGGGTTTGCTTGAGGCAGACCAACTAGATACCAGCTCGTTGACTGGTATTATTGTGGTTATATAATGGGCTCCAATTTCGTAGGCCAAGCAGTCCTGCCTCCTCACGATCCCGACCGAGCCATATGGAAACCCGTTGGTCCGCACTCACACCTGACGCCCACAACGTCACGCCGCTCTACCTGCAGCTCGCCCGCAATCTGGCGACGGCGATCCATTGCGGCGTGTGGTCGGCGGGCGAGGCGCTGCCGTCGGAGCGCTCGTTGTCCGACGCGATCGGCGTGTCGCGCATCACAGCACGCAAGGCGATTGCGCTGCTGGTCGAGCAAGGCTTGATCCGGCGCGCACGCGGCGCGGGCAGCTTCATCACGCCGCGTGTCGAAGATCCGCTGTCGCGTCTCACCGGCTTCACGAAGAAGATGGAGCAGCGTGGCTTCCGCCCGGATTCGATATGGCTCGAACGCGAAGTCCGCAGCGCGACGCGCGACGAGATCGTGCATCTGGGGCTGTCGCCGGGCGCGTCCGTCGCGAGCCTGCGCCGCCTGCGCCGCGCGGACGGCATCGTGATGGCGGTCGAGCATTCGTCGCTGCCCGTGTCGATCGTGTCCGATCCGCAGGCCATCGGCGGCTCGCTCTACAGTTACCTCGAACAGCGCGGCATGCCCGTCGTGCGGGCGCTGCAGCACTTTCGGGCCGTCAACGCGTCGAGCGAGATCGCCACGCTGATGGACATCGAGCAGGGCTGCGCGCTGCTGTTGATCACGCGCGTGGGCTACAGCGCGGATCAGCGCGCCATCGAACTCACCGATACCTATTGCCGGGACGACTACTACGACTTCGTCGCTGAACTGCGGCTGTGACCTGGCGCGCTGACGGGCGCGACGGCAGACAAACGGAACGCACGCAGCGCGAATCAGTCACGCACTGCATAACGCAACATCAGAGAGACTCATGCTGACCGGAAACATACTCACCCCTGAAGGCTGGATCCACGGCACGATCGAATCCGAAAACGGCCGCATCACGGCCATCACGGGCAACGCCGCCGATCCGTCGACCAACGACGCGCCGTACATCCTGCCGGGCTTCATCGATCTGCACGTGCACGGCGGCGGCGGCGCCGACGTGATGGAAGCGGGCAACGCGATCGAGGCGATCACGCGTACCCATGCGCGCTTCGGCACGACGAGCCTGCTCGCCACCACGATGACGGCGCCGCGCGACGAGCTGATGGCCGTCGTGGCGGGCCTCGGCGACGTCGCGAAGAACCGGGTGCCGGGCGGCGCCCGCGTGCTGGGCGTGCACCTCGAAGGTCCGTACATCAACCCCGGCAAGCTTGGCGCGCAGCCTGACGCGGCGGTGGAGGCCGTGCTCGACGAAGTGCTGAAGTATCTGTCGATCGCCCCCATCCGCGTCGTGACGATCGCACCGGAAATCTCCGGCCACATGGAGATCATCTCCGAGATCAACGCGCGCGGCGTGCGCGTGCAACTCGGCCACTCGCTCGGCACGTACGACGACGCCGTCGCCGCGATGAAGCACGGCGCGCGCAGCTTCACGCATCTGTTCAACGCGATGTCGCCGCTGCATCACCGCAATCCGGGGATGGTCGGCGCAGCGCTCGCGCATGCCGAATACGCGGAAATCATTCCCGACCTGCTGCACGTCCATCCGGGCGCGATCCGCGCCGCGATGCGCGCGATTCCGCGCCTCTACGTGGTGACGGACAGCACGTCGGCGACGGGCATGCCTGACGGCGAATATCGCCTCGGCAGCCAGCACGTGACGAAGTGCCTCGGCGGCGTGCGCCTTGCCGACGGCACGCTCGCAGGCAGCACGCTGACGATGGATCAGGCGCTGCGCAACCTCGTATCGCTCGGCCTGCCGATGGCCGATGTGTCAAACCGTATGTCCCGTTACGCCGCCGACTATCTCGGCCTCGAAGACCGCGGCCGTCTCGCGCGCGGCGCGTGGGCAGACATCGTCGTGTTCGATCGCGAACTGGCGTTGACGGCGACTTACGTCGAAGGAGAATCGATTGTCGAATATGCTTAAAGAGGCGCTGGCTTCCGCTGACGTGGTCGCCGCGCAACTCAACGATACCTCGCGCGTCGAAGCGCTCGCGGCCCGGCTTGCACAAGAGCCGCGTCACGTCGCGCTGACGGTGGCGCGCGGCAGCTCGGATCACGCGGCGAGCTACTTCGCCTCGCTGACGATGAGCCGCATCGGCCTGCCCGTCGCGTCGCTGCCGATGTCGGTCGCGACGCTTCAACAGGCGCCGCTTCAGGTGCGCAATCAGCTTGCGCTCGGCTTCTCGCAATCAGGCAAGAGCCCCGATCTGGTCGGCACGATGCAGGCGCTGCGCGAAGCGGGCGCGCTGACCGTGGCCGCCGTCAATGTGCCAGGCTCGCCGCTCGAAAACGCGTGCGAGTTCTATCTGCCGCTCGTCGCCGGCCCTGAGCTGAGCGTCGCGGCGACCAAGAGCTACATCGCGATGCTGTCCGTATCCGCGCAACTCGTCGCGCACTGGCAGCAGGACGCGGCGTTGCTCGACGGCCTGAAGTCGCTGCCGGACGCACTGCGCCGCGCGGGCGCGCTCGACTGGTCGAAGGCCGTCGATGAACTGCGCGGCGTCGAACGCATGATCGTGATCGGCCGTGGTCTCGGTCTCGCGATCGCGCAGGAAGCGGCGCTCAAGCTGAAGGAAACCTCAGGCATCCAGGCCGAGGCGTTTTCGAGCGCCGAAGTGCGTCACGGTCCGATGGAACTGATCGACCGCGACTATCCGTTGCTGGTGTTTGCGCCGCGCGGACCGGAGCAGGCGGGTCTTCTGCAACTCGCGCGCGACATGCAGGCGCGCGGCGCGCGCGTGCTGCTCGCCGCACCCGAAGACGTGCCCGAAGCCACCTTGCCGCTCGTATCGACGGCGCACGCGGCGCTCGATCCGATTGCCGCAATCCTTTCTTTCTATGTGATGGCTGCCGGCCTCGCCGCCGCCCGCGGACGCAATCCTGACGCGCCGCGCCATCTGATGAAAGTCACCGAAACTCATTGATCGAGAGATGCAGATGCGACGTGTCGAGGAGTCCCGTTTGAAGAGCCATTCCGAAGGCCATATTGTCCTGCTCGCGCCGATGACGGGTCCCGTCGTCCCGCTCGCTAAAGTGCCCGACCCGGTGTTTTCGGGCGGTATGTTCGGCGACGGGATCGGTATCGATCCGCTCGAAGGCAAGCTGGTTGCGCCGTGCGACGGCGTCGTGATGCATCTGGCGCGCACCGGCCACGCCGTCACGATCACGACGGCAGAAGGCGTCGAAATCCTGCTGCATATCGGTATCGACACGGTCGAGCTGAACGGCAAGGGCTTTGCCCCGCTGATCGAGCAAGGCGCGAGCGTGCGCGCGGGCGACGTGCTGATCGAGTTCGATCAGGACGCGGTTGCGCGCCAGGCGCCGAGTCTCGTGTCGGTGATCGCGATTGCGAATTCGGATGCGTTCGAGATCGTCGAACGCGCTGCTGCCGATGGCGTGCTCAAGGCTGGCCAGTCGCCGCTGCTCACGCTGCGCGTGCGCGACGGCGCGGCCGTTGCCGCGTCGCGCGAAGCGTCGAGCGTGAGCGAGGAAGCGCGCCAGACCATCGTGCTCGAACATGCTGGCGGTCTGCATGCGCGTCCGGCCGCACGGGCGCGCGAAGCGGCGCGCGGTCTCGATGCGCGTGTCGAAGTGCGTTTCGAAGGCAGGAAGGCGGCGATCGAAAGCGTCGTCGGCTTGCTTGGTCTGGGTGCGGGACAGGGTGCAACCGTCGAAGTGGTCGGCATCGGTGCGCAGGCGGCTGCGGCCGTCGAAGCCGTCGTGCGCGAACTGACGCGCGAGGCGCACGGCGAAGCGGAAGAAAAGCCCGCACGTCAGCTGTCTCCGGCGCCCGTTGCCGCGGTGCCGATGACGGGCGAGCCGCTCGCGCCGAACACGCTCGCGGGCGTGTGCGCGGCGCCCGGCATCGCCGTCGGCAAGCTGGTGCGCTGGGACGACGCCGACATCGATCCGCCGGAGACGGCGGGCAACACGCCCGCCGCCGAAAGCCGCGCGCTCGACAAGGCAATCGCCGCCGTCGACGGCGAACTGAACACGACTGTGCGCGACGCATCGCAACGCGGCGCGCATGGCGAAGCGGGCATTTTCGCGGTGCATCGCGTGCTGCTCGAAGACCCGACGCTGATCGACGCCGCGCGCGATCTGATCAGCCTCGGCAAGAGCGCGGGCTTCGCGTGGCGCGAGGCGATCCGTGCGCAGATCGGCGTGCTGTCGAAGGTCGATGACGCGCTGCTCGCCGAACGTGCCGCCGACTTGCGCGACATCGAAAAGCGCGTGCTGCGCGCGCTCGGTTACTCGAACGCTGCTGCGCGTTCGTTGCCGGACGAGGCCGTGCTGAGCGCGGACGAATTTACGCCGTCCGATCTGTCGTCGCTGGATCGCAAGCGCGTGACGGCGCTCGTGATGGCGCGCGGTGGCGCGACGTCGCACGCGGCGATCATCGCGCGTCAGGCTGGCATTCCCGCGCTGGTCGCGATGGGCGACGCGCTGCACGCGATCGCCGACGGCACCCAGGTCGTGGTGGACGCGACGGCGGGCCGTCTGGAATACGCGCCGAGCGCGCTCGATGTCGAACGGGCGCGCACTGAGCGCGAGCGCCTGGCCGGCGTGCGCGAAGTGAATCGCCGCACGTCGCAGCAAGCCGCCGCCACCAGCGACGGCCGCGCGATCGAAGTTGCCGCCAACATCGCGACACTCGACGATGCAAGCACGGCCGTCGACAACGGCGCGGACGCCGTGGGTCTGCTGCGTACCGAACTGCTGTTCATCCATCGCCAGGCGGCGCCGACCGTCGACGAACATCGCCAGAGCTATCAGTCGATCGTCGAGGCGCTGCAGGGCCGCACCGCCATCATCCGTACGCTCGATGTCGGCGCGGACAAGGAAGTCGACTATCTGACGCTGCCGCCGGAGCCGAACCCGGCGCTCGGCCTGCGCGGCATCCGTCTCGCGCAGGTGCGCCCGGATCTGCTCGAAGACCAGTTGCGCGGCCTGCTCGCGGTTCAGCCTGCCAGCAAGGTGCGCATTCTGCTGCCGATGGTGACGGACGTGGGTGAACTCCTGCGACTGCGCAAACGGATCGACGAACTCACTGCTGAAGCGGGCCGCACGGACAAGATCGAAGTCGGCGTGATGATCGAAGTGCCGTCGGCGGCGCTGCTCGCCGATCAGCTGTCGAAGCACGCGGACTTCCTGTCGATCGGCACCAACGATCTCACGCAATACACGCTCGCGATGGACCGCTGCCAGCCGGACCTCGCCGCCCAGGCGGACGGCCTGCATCCGGCCGTGCTGCGGCTGGTTGCGGCGGCGGTGCAGGGCGCCGGCCAGCACGGCAAATGGGTCGGCGTGTGCGGCGCGTTGGCGGGCGATCCGCTCGCGGTGCCGCTGCTCGTCGGTCTCGGCGTGACGGAGCTGTCGGTCGATCCCGTCTCCGTGCCAGGCATCAAGGCGCGCGTGCGCAAACTCGATTATCAGTTGTGCCGTCAGCGCGCCCAAGACGCTCTGGCGCTCGAATCGGCACAAGCGGTAAGAGCCCTGAGCCGCGAAATCTGGCCGCAAGACTGAAGGCGCTTGCGTCGCAACCAGTCTAAAAAGCCAGATCCGTCAGCTCGACATTTCAACCAGCATGTAAAGCAATTACGCAACTACACGAGACAAAGGAGTGGAGGTATCAATGGATGGAAATCCGTTTCTGAAGATTCAGCGCCTTGGCCGCGCACTGATGCTGCCAATCGCGGTTTTGCCCGTCGCCGGCCTGTTGCTGCGTCTCGGCCAGCCCGATGTGTTCAACATCAAGATGATCGCCGACGCGGGCGGCGCGATCTTCGACAACCTGCCGCTTCTGTTCGCGATCGGCGTCGCTGTCGGCTTTGCGAAGGACAATAACGGCGTTGCGGCGCTGGCGGGCGCGATCGGTTATCTGGTCGAAGTGGCCGTGATGAAGGACATCAACGACAAGCTCAACATGGGCGTGCTGTCGGGGATCGTCGCCGGTATCGTCGCGGGGATGCTGTACAACCGGTACAAGGACATCAAGCTTCCTGACTACCTCGCGTTCTTCGGTGGCAAGCGCTTCGTGCCGATTGTCACGGGGGTGGCCTGTCTGGTGTTAGGCATCGTGTTCGGCTACGCGTGGGCGCCTGTTCAGGCGGCCATCGACGCAGCCGGCCACTGGCTGACGACGGCAGGCGCAGTCGGCGCATTCGTATTCGGTCTGCTGAACCGTCTGCTGCTGGTGACGGGTCTGCATCACATCCTGAACTCGCTCGCGTGGTTTGTGTTCGGCTCGTTCACGCCGCCGGGCGGCGCCGCTGTCACGGGCGACCTGCACCGCTTCTTCGCGGGCGACCCGACGGCAGGCACGTTCATGACGGGCTTCTTCCCGGTCATGATGTTCGGTCTCCCCGCTGCGTGTCTCGCGATGTTCCATGAAGCGCCGAAGGAGCGCCGTGCGATGGTCGGCGGCCTGCTGTTCTCGATGGCCCTGACCTCGTTCCTGACGGGCGTGACGGAGCCGATCGAATTCAGCTTCATGTTCCTCGCGCCCGTGCTGTACGCGATCCACGCCGTGCTGACGGGTTTGTCGCTTGCGATCTGCTCGGCGCTCGGGATCAAGCTCGG
This sequence comes from Paraburkholderia sp. XV, assembly GCF_020177535.1. Lineage (NCBI taxonomy): Bacteria > Pseudomonadati > Pseudomonadota > Betaproteobacteria > Burkholderiales > Burkholderiaceae > Paraburkholderia > Paraburkholderia sp. XV. The sequence goes on from NZ_JAGUUD010000035.1 coordinate 57,947, forward strand.
CTTCACGTTCTCCGCGGGTGCGATCGACTATGTGCTGAACTACGGCCTGTCGACGAAGGGCTGGGAAGCGATTCCCATCGGCATCGCGTACTCCGTCATCTACTACGGCCTGTTCCGCTTCTTCATCCGCAAGTTCAACATGGCGACGCCGGGCCGCGAGCAGGAAACGCCGGAAGTGGCCAATGAGTCGTACGCGTCCGCCGGTTATGTGGCGCCTGTCGAAGGTGCGGCGGCCGCGTCGGGCACGCGCGCGCAGCGTTACATCGCGGCGCTGGGCGGTGCGGCGAATCTGTCGGTGGTCGACGCCTGCACGACGCGTCTGCGTCTGTCGGTGGTGGATTCGGAGAAGGTGTCGGAGAACGGGCTGAAGTCGATCGGCGCGCGTGGCGTGCTGAAGCGCGGCGGCGGCAACGTGCAGGTGATCATCGGACCGGAAGCGGACATCATCGCCGATGAAATCCGCACGACGATCGCGAGCGGCGGCGCGGCGGCTGCTGTTTCGACCGCTCCTGTCTCGGCCAAGGCGGCTGCCGCTTCGGCGCCCGCTGCCGCTGTCGCCACAGGCAACGGCCCGCTCGATCCGGACCCGCTGCGCTGGCTCGCGGTGTTCGGCGGCGCGACCAATGTCGTTTCGCTGGAAGCCGTCGCGGCGACGCGTCTGCGTATCGTCGTGCGCGATCCGTCGGCAGTGGATCGCCAGCGTCTCGACACGCTGAGCGTCGCGTGGGTGTCGACGGATACGTTCCACATCGTCGTCGGCGACGATGCGCAGCGTTACGCGCAGCAACTGTCGACGCGCCTGACGGCAATGGCCTGACGTTCGTCGCGGCCTGAGCCTCGAGCAATGGAAGTCGGCGCCCTGCGGGGCGCCGATTTTCGTTTACGCGCTTACCGTCGGTCCGGATTGGCGTCCGGGTCGACGGCGTTATTCGCTTCGAGCCACATCACGTTGATGATGCCGAGCGCGAGCGCGAGTCCAATACCGAGAATCCAGCTGAAGTACCACATGGTTCGCTCCTCTTGCGCGCGGCGTGTCAGTACATCGAATGATGGTTTTGCTCGATTGCGTCGGCCGTCACCTTGCCGCGCATCACGCGATACACCCAGCTCGTGTAGATGAGTATCAGCGGCAGAAAGATGATCACCGCGATCAGCATGATCTGCAGGGTCATCTGGCTCGATGTCGAATCCCAGACGGTGAGGCTGCTGCGCCCATCGAGCGACGACGGCATGATGAACGGAAACATCGAAAAGCCCGCCGTCAGGATTACGCCGATCACCATCAGCGATGTCGACAGAAAGGCGCTGCGCTCGAAGCGCGAACTTGCCAGCAGGAGCGCGAGCACGCCGCCGACCACGCCCGCGACGGGCGCCGCGACCATCCATGGATACGTCGCGTAGTTCGTGAGCCACAGGCCCGGCGCGCCGATCACGTTTTTCAGCAGCGGATTCGCGACGGTGTCGAATGGCGCGGGCTCGGTGATCTGAAAGCCGCCGATCAGCGTCGCGATCAGCACGCCCCCGATCAGAAACAGCGCGACTGCGACCAGCGACGCAATGCGCAGCGCAATCGACGCGCGCCGCGCGACGACACCATCCGCCTTCATCTTGACGAACGCCGCGCCGTGGGCCGCCAGCATCGACACGCTCACCACGCCGCACAACAGCGCGAACGGATTGAGCAACTCGAAGAAGCTGCCGTGATAGGTGACGCGCAGATCCTGATCGAACTGGAACGGCACGCCTTGCAGCAGGTTGCCGAACGCGACGCCGAACACCAGCGCCGGCACGAAGCCGCCGACGAACAGCGCCCAGTCCCACGCGCTGCGCCAGCGCGGATCATCGCGCTTGCCGCGATAGTCGAAGCCGACCGGGCGGAAGAACAGCGCGAACAGCACGAGCAGCATCGCGAAGTAAAAGCCCGAGAACGATGCGGCGTAGACGAGCGGCCACGCGGCGAACATCGCGCCGCCCGCGGTGATCAGCCAGACCTGGTTGCCTTCCCAGGTCGCGCCGACCGTGTTGACGACGATGCGCCGCTCCGCGTCCGTCTTGCCGATGAACGGCAGCAGGATCGCTGCGCCCATGTCGAAGCCGTCGGTGAGCGCGAAGCCGATCAGCAGCACGCCGACGAGCACCCACCAGATCACTTTGAGGGTTGCGTAATCCATAGCGATGTTTCCTCGTGTTTTCGTGCGACAGCAAGCGCGTCGCGGTCGAAGCCGCTATCCAAGCCGCTCATGCCGCCGTATTCGCGCCGACCGCCGGCTTACTGGCCTGCTCGTGGTGGTAGCGCCCCGTATGCAGCGACGATGGACCAAGCCGCGCGTACTTGAACATCAGCGTGATCTCGATGATGAAAAGCGCGGTGTAGAACACCACGAAGCCTGCGAGGCTCAGATACAGATCGCCCGCCGTCAGGCTCGACGCCGATAGCGAAGTTGGCAGAATGCCTGCGATAGTCCACGGCTGGCGCCCGAGTTCCGCAACGATCCAGCCGAACTCCGCCGCGAGCCACGGCAGCGGAATCGCCCACACGGCCCAGCGCAGGAACCAGCGCCGGCTGTCGCGCAGCAGCGAGCGTTGCGCGCAGAAGAAGAACGCGAGCACGAAGGTGGCAAGGAACAGGATGCCGAGGCCGACCATCAGCCGGAACGACCAGAACACGGGCAGAACGGGCGGCACGGTTTTTTTCGCGGCCTGTTTGATCTGCTCGGCGGAAGCGTCGGTGACGTTCGGCGTGAACTGCTTGAGCAACAGGCCGTAGCCGAGGTCCTGCTTGTGCTGGTCGAAGGCGGCGTGCGTGGCGTCGCTCGCGTCGCCTTGCTTGATCTTTTGCAGCGCGCCGTATGCGAGCATGCCGTTGCGGATGCGCGTCTCGTTGCGCGCCATCAGTTCTTTCAGACCGATGACCGGCTCGTCGAGCGAACGCGTCGCGATGATGCCGAGTGCGTACGGCACGCGCAACGCGTAGTCGGTGCGCTCTTCCTGCTGATTCGGAATGCCGACAATCGTAAATGGCGCGGGCGGCGGCGCGGTTTCCCATTCGGATTCGATCGCGGCGAGTTTCATCTGCTGCACTTCGCCTGTGGTGTAGCCGGATTCGTCGCCGAGCACGATCACGCACAAGGTGGACGCCAGCCCGAAGCCAGCCGCGACGGCGAACGAGCGCAGCGCGAAGTCGATGTCGCGGCGCTTGAGCAGATACCACGACGACAACCCGAGCACGAACATCGACGCCGTCACATAGCCCGCCGACACCGTATGCACGAACTTCACCTGCGCGACGGGATTGAATATCACGGCGAACAGGCTCGACAGTTCCATGCGCATCGTTTCGTAGTTGAACTCCGCGCCGACCGGGTTGTTCATCCAGCCGTTGGCGATCAGGATCCACAGCGCGGACAGGTTCGAGCCGAGCGCGACCAGAAACGTGACCATCAGATGCTGGATGCGCGACAGCCGGTTCCAGCCGAAGAAGAACAGCCCGACAAAGGTCGATTCGAGAAAGAACGCCATCAGCCCTTCGACGGCGAGCGGCACGCCGAAAATATCGCCGACGTAATGCGAGTAGTACGACCAGTTGGTGCCGAACTGGAACTCCAGCGTGAGACCCGTGGTGACGCCCATCGCGAAGTTGATGCCGAACAGCTTGCCCCAGAACTGCGTCATGTCCTTGTAGATCGGCTTGCCCGTCATCACGTAGACGCTTTCCATGATGACGAGCAGCCACGACAGGCCGAGCGTCAGCGGCACGAACAGGAAGTGATAGAGCGCCGTGACGGCGAATTGCAGACGGGAGAGATCGACGACGTCGCTAGCGGGCATGGTTGTCACCTTGAGTCGAAGGCGGCGGTGAGGCGGACGCCGGCACCGACAGCAGCGCCTGGGCGACCTGAGCAGGCGGCAGCGACATGTTCTGCGCCTGCGGATGATTGAAGAACGCGAATTTGAGCGCGAAAAGAAGCGCGAATTTGATCGCGAGCACGATCAGGATGTCGCGGGCGAATGTCGGACCGCGAGCCCACGCGACGATGCGGCTGGCGAATGTGCGGCGGGCGGCATTCCTGTGATCGAGCGTAATGGTCATGTTTTATGGGCAACGACATCGCGCCGGTTGACCCGGCAGGACACAGTGCGCATCACTCGCGGCACTGACGCATGCACAACCATTGTAGGAATGGGACGACGGACGGGCCCGCGTCATCGTGTCGCGAGGTGGTCCGTTTCTATCACTGATAATTCACGTTCTGCGCGAGGTCAAGACAATGTCTCGACATTGATGCGGATCGACGCAATATTTGACGACGCACAAGAAAAAGCCCCGCCTTCTTGCGAAGAGCAGGGCTCTGTTTCGAGACGGTGCCGCCGGAGGACCGGCGCGCACCGCTGCTTCTCTGAGGTTACGCGTACTCGGCCAGCGCCGTGCGCATTTTCTTCATCGCGCTTGCTTCGATCTGGCGAATCCGTTCGGCCGATACGCCGAACTCGTCGGCCAGTTCGTGCAGCGTCGAGCCGCCCGAACCGTCGTCTTCCACCTGCAGCCAGCGTGCTTCGATGATGCGGCGGCTGCGCGGATCGAGCGATTCCAGCGCGCTCGCGATGCCGTCGCTATGCAGACGGTCACGCTGACGCGCGGCCAGCACGGCTGTCGGCTCGCTGTGCGAGTCGGCCAGATAGGCGATCGGGGCGAATGCTTCTTCGCCGTCTTCGACCTGGCCTTCGAGCGCGATATCGCCACCCGACAGACGCGTTTCCATCTCGGACACTTCTTCGCGCTTCACATTCAGCTCTTTCGCCAGGCCCTCGATCTCGTCCGGCGTGAACGACTGCAACCCTTGCTTGTGGCTGCGCAGGTTGAAGAACAGCTTGCGTTGCGCCTTGGTCGTCGCCACTTTCACCATGCGCCAGTTGCGCAGGATGTACTCATGGATTTCGGCCTTGATCCAATGCATTGCATAGGACACGAGGCGCACGTTCTGCGTCGGGTCGAAGCGCTTCACGGCCTTCATCAGGCCGATGTTGCCTTCCTGGATCAGGTCGGCGTGCGGCAGACCATATCCGAGGTAATTTCGCGCGATCGACACGACCAGCCGCAGGTGCGACAGGACGAGCTTGCGAGCGGAGCCAAGATTGTTTTGCTCGCGGTATTCGGTGGCGTACTGGCGCTCTTCTGCCGGCGTCAGCATCGGAATCCGGTTTACGGCCTGGATGTAGGCGTCGATGTTGCCCAGCTGGCCGGGCAGAAGCGAAGCGTGCGAGAGCGCCAGTGCACCTGCCGGAGCGGCCTTAGCCGACGACGGGCTCAGAGTACTCGGAAGGGTCAGTGTGTTGCTCACGTAGCAAACTCCTTTATTCAGACAAATGTCCGCCAAAGCGGACCACGATGGATGTTAGCACTCTCATTTCCTGAGTGCTAATACTTAGAAGCCGTAGGGGCATGAGAGTTCCCTCTCTCCTATCGAAAATACACATTCAATAGCATAGTACCTCATCTGCGGGTTTGGCACCGACCGCTTAGCATTCGTCGGCTGCAGCAGGATTTTGCAATCGTCTGTAAGATTTTTTCGCAAACAGAAGCAGTGATTTGCGGCTTTCGGTTGTTATTAAAGGGTCCGATAGTTGCTTCTATCTCTAGAATGTCGCTGCACGATGTCCCTGCTAAACCTCGCATCCGGTGGACGCACGATGGAAAAAAAGAACAAGCGCTCGTTTAATCTGGCACCGAAATGTGTCGTCGTGGCAGCGCTTTTCGGCGTATCGAGTCTCGCCTCGGCGGACCAGTTCGGCATTCAGATTGCGGGCGGTGTCGCCGATCACCACGTTCGAAAACTCGACCTTGGCTTCGTCTGGGACCCCAATCTGACGTGGTGGGAAATCGGCGGCTGGCATTTCGCGCTGCTCGGCGAGGCGCACGCCGCGTGGTGGCATACGGACGAAGGCAACGTTCACGAGGATATCGGCGAGTTCGGCGTGACACCCGTAGTGCGGTTCATCAAGAGCGCGGGTTATTTCCGCCCGTTCATCGAGGCGGGCGTCGGTGTGCGGCTTTTGACGCATCCGCGCATCTCGTCGAATTACACGCTCAGCACCGCCTTCCAGTTCGCCGATATGGTGGGTGTCGGCGCACAATTCGGCGAGCATCAGCAGTACCAGTTTGGCTACCGCTTTCAGCACGTCTCCAATGCAAGTATCAAAGAGCCGAATCCTGGTATAAATTTCCAGCAGATTTACGTGCAGTACAACTTCTGACGACCGCTGCCGTTGTCGGCGCGGTCGTCGATAGGGGCGAACGCGATGCCGGCAAAAGTGATCGAAGCGATTCGCGGGCTCGAGCGCGATCGATTTCGCGCGATGGTGGAAGGAAACGGACAGCAGCTCGACGCGCTGCTGTCGGACAACGTCATCTACGTCCACACGAACGGCAAGCGCGAGTCGAAGCAGCAGTTCATCGACGCCATCACGGCCGGGCGCCGGCGCTATCGCCAGATCGAGGTGCAGTCGCAGGACGTGCTGCCTGTCGGACGCGAGACTTGCGTTGTCACGGGGCGCGCGCTGATCGAGATGGAAGCGAATAGCGGCGCGCTGCTCTTTCCGATCGCCTACATGGCGATTCAGGCGCAGGAAGACGGCAAATGGCAGCTGATCGCCTGGCAGGCGACGCGTTGCGCAATCGAGTGACGCGGATCGCGCCGTCACTCTCCACCTGACGGAGGCCGCCTCGTGAGCGGTCCATGCGCGCTGGCGACGCTTGAGTCGCCGGCGTTTGCGCCTCTGCGGTTTTCGGATGCCGTTACGTTACTTGACGTTACGCCGCGACCCGCCGGTCGACAGTCGCCCAACCCGCGCGATTGACGCCGCTGACGACGGCATCGACGACGGCCGTCATTTCGTCCTCCGCTACGCCGATGCCATGACGCATGGGCTGGTCGCCCACGCGGCTCGCGACGAACACGACCGTGCGGCCGTCCGTGGTGCGCGCCGCCTCGAACGACGTGATTTCAATGGCGTGTTTCGCCACCGCCGCCATTTCCTGCGCGACCGCCTTCGCATACGCCTCGTGGCCGTCGATGCTCGCCGCCGCCGTCGCGGGCACGGCAATCTCGCGCTTGTTCCAGCGCACCGTCGATCCGTTGACGCGCTGCGCCGGGCCGTCGGCCTCGAAGTATTCGCGGGCAAAGAGCGCGCAGATCGCGTCGCCCGTCACTTCCTCGCCGGATTGATCCGCCACCTTTTGCACCGCGTGGCTGAATTCGATCTGCACGCGCCGCGGCAGCGCGAAGCCCATGCCGCGCTCGACCAGATACGTCGCGCCGCCTTTGCCGGACTGGCTGTTCACGCGGATCACGGCGTCGTAGCTGCGGCCGACGTCGGCGGGATCGATGGGCAGATACGGCACTTCCCAGACGGCGTCGGGCTGCTGCTGTGCGAAGCCCTTGCGGATCGCGTCCTGATGCGAGCCGGAGAACGCCGTATAGACGAGATCGCCCGCATACGGATGACGCGGATGCACGGGAATCTGGTTGCAGCGCTCGACCACGCGCCGCACGGCGTCGATGTCCGAGAAATCGAGGCCGGGGTCGATGCCTTGCGTGTAGAGGTTCATCGCGAGCGTCACGATATCGACGTTGCCCGTGCGCTCGCCATTGCCGAACAGACATCCTTCGATGCGGTCGGCGCCCGCCATCAGCGCGAGTTCCGCTGCGGCGACGGCCGTGCCGCGGTCGTTGTGCGGATGCACCGACAACACGATGCTGTCCCGGTAACCCAGATTGCGGTCCATCCACTCGATCTGGTCGGCATACACGTTCGGCGTTGCGGCTTCGACGGTGGCGGGCAGGTTCACGATCATCTTGTGATCGCGCGTCGGGCGCCACGTCTGCGCGACGGCGTCGCAGACTTCGCGCGCGAACGGCAACTCGGTCATGCTGAAGGTTTCGGGCGAATACTGGTAGGTCCAGTGCGTCTGCGGGCGGGCGTCGGCGTGTTCGCGAATGATCCGCGTGCCCTCGACGGCGAGCGCCTTCACTTCGTCCTGGGACTGGTTGAACACGATCTTGCGGAACGACGGGCAGATCGCGTTGTACAGATGGACGATCGCGCGCGGCACGCCTTCGAGCGCTTCGAAGGTGCGCGCGATCAGGTCGGCGCGCGACTGCACGAGCACTTCGATGGTCACGTCGTCGGGAATGCGCTTTTCGTCGATCAGCTTGCGGACGAAATCGAAGTCGGTTTGCGACGCCGACGGAAAACCGACTTCGATTTCCTTGAAACCGATCGCGACGAGCATCTCGAAGAACTCCGTCTTCTGCGCGATGCTCATCGGCTCGATCAGCGACTGGTTGCCGTCGCGCAGATCGGTGCTCATCCAGATGGGCGCGCGGTCGATGGTGCGGGTGGGCCACTTGCGGCCGGTCAAACGGACGGTGGGGAAGGGGCGGTACTTTTCGGCAGGGTTGCGCAACATGTTGAGGCCTCGTTCGATTCGTCTAGTCGTGTGCTGGGTGGTGTGGCGTCGAGCGGCTGGCGGGCTGCCACAGATGCACGTCCCGCAAGCCGGGCGCTAGCGGGAGCAACGAACGGGCGCGAACGAACAGCGTCGTCTGAACGACGACGAAGGCGACAATCGGAACGGAAGCCCATGCAACGTGCATTTGACCCTCGCGATTCGTCCGCGCGATAAACGGACGAATACGGACGACTACAGGTTTTGAAGGAACTACGGACTGGGGTGAAACAGGAACTGCTCTGGAGGACCGCCGCTAGCCGCTGTGGCGACTGCGTGCGGCGCTACGCCTTGCTTACGCTAGACGTAGCGATAGGGGCCGCGCTAGGCGGCCGAGGGTAATTCGGAGGGTGTTCGGAATGGAACGCATTTTTACAAGATAAGCGAGGCGGCGGGGGGCTGTCAACCCGCCAATCGCTGCGAGGCGTTCCCGAGAGCGTTCGCCGAGGCCATCAGGGAAGGCGGTAGCCCTTGTCAGGCGGCCTTCCGCGCGATCTCGACGATCAGTTCGACCTGCCGTGTGATGGCAGCCGGGACGGGCGCTTCGCCCGCCAGCGCCGCTGCGATCCACGCGGCCGTGGTCGGCGCGTCGCGGCCTTCCGGCAACTCGACCTCGGGCGCATCCGCCGATGAGCGCTCGGCCGAGACGCGTGTCTCGCAGATGCCGTCATGCAGCCAGTCGATCTGCACCTGGCGGCGTGTATCGGCGACGGCTTCGCCTTCGGTGCCGCGCGCGAGCAATGCGCCGCCCACCGCCATGTCGGGATGCGAGACGAACAGCTGTGTCAGGCTCTCGCGATACGGCGGGTGCGTGTAGTTCACGAGCC
>NZ_JAGUUD010000036.1:0-66656 GCF_020177535.1 Paraburkholderia sp. XV
AAAGAAAAGTAGGTGCCGCCCCGCACAGGGGCGACGCGTGAAGCGAGCTAACGAATCGCGGATGCCAGCGAAAGCGACAGCGAAAACAAAAGCAATTCCCGGATGCCAGCGGAATCGCGGATGCAAGCGCAAAGGCAAATCACGAATAGCAACCGAAAACCCAACCCCTCCCGCGACAGCGAAAAAAAACCGACCACCTCCACCAGAAAACAGAAAAACCAAAACCCAAACACCCCGAGAACAAAAAAAACAGAGCCCGCGCAGCGCCTAAAGTAACAGCCAGAGATATCAAAGAAAGGAGATCACCATGTTGCTCGGCCACCCTGTTCTCTTCAAATCATTGTGTTACATCGACGGCCGCTGGGTCCACAGCGAAACAGCCTCGACAATAGCGATACAGAACCCTGCAGATCAAAAAGTAATCGGCCACGTCCCGATGCTGGAAGCACACCAGATCACACAGGCAGTCGACGCCGCACATCGCGCATTCGAAACCTGGCGCTGGATCCCAGCCACAAAACGCGCCGCCATATTGCTCCGCTGGCACGAACTGATCCAACGCCATCAACACGACCTGGCAGGCATCCTCGCCCTGGAACAGGGCAAGCCACTCGCCGAGGCAACGGGCGAAATCACCTACGGCGCGAGCTTCATCGAATGGTTCGCGCATGAAGGAAAGCGACTGAACGGCCGCACGATCCCATCGCATATCGACGGCGCACATCTCGGCACGATCATGGAACCCGTCGGCGTCGCCGCCCTGATCACCCCGTGGAATTTCCCCAACGCGATGATCACCCGCAAGGCTGCTGCGGCGCTCGCAGCAGGCTGCACAGTCGTCGTGAAGCCCGCGCACGAAACGCCGTTCTCCGCACTCGCGCTCGCGCAGCTCGCAGAAGAGGCCGGTTTCCCGCCGGGTGTCTTCAACGTGGTGCTCGGCGATCCGCAAACGACGATGGAAACACTGGTGCGCGACCCGCGCGTGCGTACCGTCAGCTTCACGGGCTCGACGCGCGTCGGTGGCCTCGTCATGCAGGCCGTCGCCCAAAGCGGCATCAAGAAGACGGCGCTCGAACTCGGCGGCAACGCGCCGTTCATCGTCACGCATGACGCCGACATCGATCAGGCAGTGCGCGTGGCCGTGGCAGCAAAGTTTCAGACGTCAGGGCAAGACTGTTGCGCGGCGAATCGCATACTCGTTGCGCGTCCCGTCTACGATACATTCGTCGAGCGCTATGCGCAGGCCGTGCGTCAGTTGAAGGTCGGCGCGGCGTTTGAACCGGGCATCCAAGTCGGTCCGCTGATGCATCAAGCCGCGTTCGATGCGACCGTCCAACGCGTCGAGGATGCGCGTGCGAAAGGCGCGCGTGTTCTGGCCGGCGGCGTGCCCCATGAGCGCGGCGGCTGGTTCTTCGAGCCAACCGTGATCGCCGATGCGCAGAAGGGCATGCGCATCTACGATGAAGAGAACTTTGCACCCATTTCAGCCGTGTCGCCCTTCGACACGCTCGAAGAAGCGATTACGCGCGCCAACGACACCGAGTACGGTCTCGCCGCCTATCTGTGCGCGAAAGATCTGAACACGGTCTTTCAGGTCATTCGCCAACTGGACTTCGCGATGGTCTCCGTGAACGGCGCGAAATTCACGGGCGCGCCGATTCCATTCGGCGGCATGAGGGCATCGGGTCTCGGCCGCGAAGGCGGACTCGAAGGCTTCGAGCCGTTCGTCGAAACGCGGTACTTCTGCCTCGGTCAATTGGGCTTGCCCCTAACCGACGTCGCTTCGCCTGCTCGCCGGCCGCTCGCCGCGTGAGTCTGTCATTCAACTATCGATTAAATATGGAGTGTCATATGACCCAGTTCGATCAACTGTTCAGCGCGGACCGCGCGCATTTCATGCACCCTTCGACGCATGCTCACGATCACGCCAGCGGCGCGCTGCCCGGCCGCATCGTCACGGGCGCCAAAGGCATTCGCATCGAGGATCATCAAGGCAAGTCGTTCATCGACGCATTCGCGGGCCTCTATTGCGTGAACATCGGCTACGGCCGCACGGAAGTGGCCGACGCGATTTATGAGCAGGCAAAGAAACTGGCTTATTACCACACCTATGTCGGGCATTCCACCGATACGATCATCGAACTGTCGTCGCGCATCATCGACTGGTCGCCGACGGGTATGAAGAAGGTGTATTACGGCATGTCCGGTTCCGACGCGAACGAAACGCAGATCAAGATTGTCTGGTACTACAACAATGTAAAAGGCCGTCCGAACAAGAAGAAGATCATTTCGCGCCAGCGGGGCTATCACGGCTCCGGCATCGTGACGGGCAGCCTGACAGGTCTGCCGAGTTTCCATCAGCACTTTGATTTGCCCATCGATCGCGTCAAGCATACGGTCTGTCCGCATTGGTATCGTCAGGCGCCCGCTGGCATGAGCGAAGCGCAGTTCGTCGACTATTGCGTCGAAGAACTGGAGAAGCTGATTGCGAAGGAGGGCGCGGATACGATCGCCGCTTTCATCGGTGAGCCGGTGATGGGCACGGGCGGTATCCTGCCGCCGCCGGCCGGTTACTGGCCCGCCATCCAGAAAGTACTGAAGAAGCACGACATTCTGTTGATCAGCGATGAAGTGGTGTGCGGCTTCGGACGGCTAGGCTCGAAGATGGGCGCGCAGCATTTCGGCATCGAGCCGGATCTGATCACGGTCGCAAAGGGTTTGACGAGCGCGTATGCGCCGCTGTCGGCCGTGATCGTCGGCGAGAAGGTCTGGGACGTCATTGCGCAGGGATCGCAGGAACATGGTCCGATGGGGCACGGCTGGACCTATTCGGGACATCCCGTTTGTGCTGCCGCGGCGCTCGCGAATCTCGACATTCTTGAGCGCGAGAACCTCATGCAGAATGCGGCGGAAGTCGGCGGGTATCTGCAGCAACAGTTGCATGCCGCATTCGATTCGCATCCGCTCGTCGGCGAAGTGCGCGGCTCAGGCATGCTTGCCGCGGTCGAATTCATGGCGCATAAAGAAGAGCGTCGTCCATTCGACGCCGCATTGAAAGTCGGTCCGCGCGTGTCGGCCGCTGCATTGCAACAAGGACTCATTGCGCGCGCGATGCCGCATGGCGACATTCTCGGCTTTGCGCCGCCGCTCGTGACGACACGCGCGGAAGTCGACGAGATCGTCAAGCTGGCCAGGACAGCCGTGGATGAAGTCGCTTCGCAGGTGCTAAAGGAATCTGCTGCTGTCTAACAGCGTCGCAAGCGTATTGCAATTGGTAATCGCGCGAAGCAACTCGCTGCGGCTGCAGCATGAGGGTTGCTTCGCAAATGCACTCGTTGCGTGTTATAAGCCCAAAGACAGGCTTTTAGTTCCATCACTGGATGATTGTCTTTGGAGGCACGCATTGAAACTAATCGATAAAGCGAAATTCTCCGCAACAGCACTCGCCGTCGCAGGGCTCTTCACGACTTCCGCAGGCTTTCTCGAGTCCGCACCTGCTTACGCGAAGGCACCCCCGCCGCAGCAACCCGTACTCAACGCATCGGCCGTCGCCGTCGCTGACAAGTACAGCGCTGACGCTGCCGAGCAGATCTTCAAGGAAGGGGGCAATGCCGTCGACGCCGCTGTCGCTATCGCGTTCACACTGGCCGTCACGTACCCCGAAGCAGGCAACATCGGCGGCGGCGGTTTCATGACGCTGTACGTGAACGGCAAGCCCTATTTCATCGACTATCGAGAGCGCGCGCCGCTCGCTGCGACGCGCAACATGTTTCTCGACGATCAGGGCAATGTCATCAAGGGCAAGAGCCTTTTCGGCTATTACGCAGCGGGTGTGCCCGGAACCGTGGCGGGCATGTGGGAAGCACAGCACCGCTTCGGCAAGCTGAAATGGAAACAGGTTCTGGCGCCCGCCATCAGATATGCGCGCGACGGCTTCGAAGTCGACGAGCAACTGGCGAAGCGTCGCGAAGATGCCGAGAAGGACTTCGCAGGCAAGACGAATTTCGACACCTATTTCGGCAATCTGAAACAGGGTGTCAATTTCAAGCAACCGGATCTCGCGGCCGTGCTCACGCGCATCGCGAATCAGGGCGCGCGCGAGTTCTATAACGGCAAGACGGCCGATCTGATCGCGGCGTCGATGAAAGGTCACGGCCTCATCACGAAGCGCGATCTGCAGGACTACCGCGCCGTGTGGCGCCAACCCATTCAGGCGGACTGGAACGGCTATCACGTGATCACGGCGCCGCCGCCGAGTTCGGGCGGCATTGGCCTCGTGCAATTGCTGAAGATGAAGGCGGATTTGAAGAGTGACTTCACCAATGTCGATCTCAACTCGCCGCAGTACATTCACCTGATATCGGAAATCGAAAAGCGCGTCTTTGCCGATCGCGCGCAATATCTGGGCGATCCGGACTTCTATAAGGTGCCCGTCGCACAACTGACGGACGACGCCTATATCGCGAAGCGCGCAGCGGAAGTGAATCCCAACGCGCCGTCGGACACAAAGAGCGTGCAGGCCGGGCTCGGTACGTCGATGCCCGAGAAAGCGGAGACGACGCATTTCTCAGTGGTCGACAAGTGGGGTAATGCCGTGTCGAACACGTACACGATCAACGGCTATTTCGGTTCCGGCGTCGTGGCGGAAGGCACGGGCATCGTGTTGAACGACGAGATGGACGACTTCGCTTCGAAGCCCGGCGTGCCGAACATGTTCGGCGTGGTGGGCAGCGACGCGAACTCGATCGAGCCCAAGAAGCGCCCGTTGTCGTCGATGACGCCGACCATTCTGACGAAGGACGGCAAGGTGTCGCTGGTGATCGGCACGCCGGGGGGATCGCGCATCTTCACGTCGATCTTCCAGGTGGTCAATAACGTGTACGACTTCAATATGCCGTTGAAAGATGCGGTTGGCGCAATGCGTTTCCACCATCAACTGTTGCCGCCGAATACGATCTTCGTGGAGCCGTATGCACCTATCGAAGGCGACCTCGCAAGGCAGGTCGAAGCGAAGGGTTATACGCTTAAGACGCAGGATTTCAACGGCGACATTCAGGCAATCAAGATCAACGGCGAGCGGCCGGAGGCCGTATCCGATCCGCGCGGACGTGGCGTGTCGCGTGTGATACCGTAATCTCGCGGCATGCGCTGGCGTCGCGGCCAATCCCGCGGCGCCATGTCGATTCGCTTTGCAGCGGACATCGCCGGTGGGCGTGTCCGCTGTTTTCACTTTCAGAAGCGGGGAGTCAGCGATGAATCAGCCGGAATCACCGAGCCATACGCAAGAGCCGCGATTCGAAGGGCTCAGTGCCGTCACGCTCGCCACGCATGACATGGAGCGCGCCGTTGCGTTTTACCTGGCGCTTGGCTTTCCGCTTGCCTATGGCGGACCCTTGGAGGCGTTCACGTCGTTTGCGTTCGGCGGCACCTATCTGAACCTGATTCTCGACACGAGAGGACCGGTACGATGGTGGGGACGCGTGATCGTGCACGTGTCCGACGTGGACGCCGTTTATCGCAAGGCACTGGCAGCGGGATACCAACCCGAGGCCGCGCCCGCCGATGCTTCATGGGGCGAGCGCTATTTCCATATCACCGATCCTGACGGCCACGAGATCAGCATCGCCAGGAGGCTGTGAAGCGACTGTGAAGCGGCTGTGAAGGGGCTGTGAAGCGCCTACAGAGGCGCTTTGACGAGCCGCACGCGCTGCGCAAGAGTAATATGACTGACACCGAGAAAGCTGACAATCACACGAGCCCACGCGCCGCGTGTACCCTTTTCCGCGCTACGGAAAGAACAGGAGCCACTGTGATGAAGGAATCCGAACAGGAACTTGACGCCGCGTCGCTCGCCGCCCGGCAGCGCCGCTTCGAAGAGGACCTCGTCGATGCGTACGACGAGGAACTCGAAATGGAAGTCGACGACCGTATCCTCGACGGCGGCGAAGGCTTCACGCCCGAAGCGCGCGAATTGCGCAAGCAATACTTCCGCGAACTGTTCCGTCTGCAAGGCGAACTCGTCAAGCTGCAGGACTGGATCGTCAAGACAGGGCATCGCCTTGTCGTGATCTTCGAAGGGCGCGACGCGGCTGGCAAGGGCGGTGCGATCAAGCGCATCACGCAGCGACTCAATCCGCGCGTGTGCCGGGTCGCGGCACTGCCCGCGCCGAACAATCGCGAACGCACGCAATGGTATTTCCAGCGCTATGTCAGCCACCTGCCCGCAGGCGGCGAAATGGTGCTGTTCGATCGCAGCTGGTACAACCGCGCGGGCGTCGAGCGCGTGATGGGTTTCTGCACCGACGACGAATACGACGAGTTCTTCCGTTCGGTTCCCGAGTTCGAGAAAATGCTGGTGCGCAGCGGTATTCAGATCATCAAGTACTGGTTCTCGATCACCGACGAAGAGCAGGAAATCCGCTTCCAGGCGCGTATCCACGATCCGCTCAAGCAATGGAAGCTCAGCCCGATGGATCTCGAAAGCCGTCGCCGCTGGGAACGCTATACGCAGGCGAAGGAAGTGATGCTGCAGCGCTCGCACATTCCCGAAGCGCCGTGGTGGGTCGTGCAGGCCGTCGACAAGAAACGCGCGCGGCTGAACTGCATCCATCATCTGTTGAGTCAGGTGCCTTATCACGAGATCGAACATCCGTCCATCGTGTTGCCGGAACGCGTCTTTCACGAGGACTACAGCCGTCATCCCGTGCCGGACTCGATGATCGTGCCCGACGTATTCTGATCCTTGTTTGAAGGGCTGAAATGAAAAGCGCGGCATGAAAATGCCGCGCTTTCTGTTTGGCGCCGCCGTTCGATCGAATCGCCGCGGCGGCAAGCGTGAATCGTCAGAACAGGTGGCGGAACAACCAGTACAGTCCCGCGGACAGCGCGATCGACGCCGGCAGCGTCAGCACCCACGCAAGCACCAGGCTGCGCACGGTGCCCCATTGCAGGCCCGAGCCGTTGGCGGCCATCGTGCCTGCCACACCCGAAGACAGCACATGTGTCGTCGATACGGGCAGGCCGTACATGTCGGCGGCGCCTATCGTGACCATCGCGACGAGTTCGGCCGATGCGCCCTGACCATAGGTCAGATGCTGCTTGCCGATCTTCTCGCCCACCGTCACGACGATGCGCTTCCAGCCCACCATCGTGCCGAGCCCCAGTGCGATTGCCACGGCAACTTTCACCCACGTCGGGATGAACTTGGTAGCGTGGTCCATCTGCTTCCTGAAGTTGTCGATTGCCCTGGCGTCGTCCGCTGCAAACGCGGGCTGCTTCGCCTTCTCCATCAGACGGATTGCTTCCGACGCGACGTACATGTTGTTACGCACGTTATCGACCTTGTCTTGCGGCACGTTCGCCATCGTGCCCGACGCGCTGACCTGCTGACCGATCTGCTCCATCAGCTTCTGCAGCGCGGGCACCGTCGCGGGCACGAGCTGCCGCGTGCGCACGAAATTCTCCACTTCGCTGCGCGGCGCGACGACGGGCGGCACGCCTTGCGTCGCGTACTTGCCGAGCGCGGCGGAAGCCTGCTGCGAAACGGCGAGGAAGGTTTGCGTTTCGTTTGCCGTGACGGCCTTGTTCAGCGCGTAGGCCGTCGGCACGGTGCCGATCAGGATCAGCATGATGAGGCCCATGCCTTTCTGGCCGTCGTTGGAGCCATGCGCGAACGACACGCCCGTGCAGGTCAGAATCAGCAGCCCGCGAATCCAGAACGGCGGCGGCTCTTTGCCTTTCGGCTCGGCGTACAGCGCGGGCACGCGCACGAGCGCCTTGAGGACCAGCAACAGAAGGCCGGCGAGCAGGAAACCGATCAGCGGCGAGAACAGCAGCGACTTGCCGACGCCGGCAGCTTGCCCCCAATCGACGCCGCTCGTGCCGTCCGCGCCATGCAGCAGCTGGTTCATCAGCCCGACGCCGATGATGGAGCCGATCAGCGTATGCGAGCTGGACGACGGCAGGCCGAACCACCAGGTACCCAGATTCCAGATGATCGCGGCAATCAGCAGCGCGAACACCATCGCAAAGCCTGCGCTGCTGCCCACTTGCAGAATCAGTTCGACGGGCAGCAACTGGAGAATGCCGAATGCGACTGCGCCGCTCGAGGTCAGCACGCCAAGAAAATTCCAGGTGCCGGACCAGACGACCGCGACGTTGGGCGAGAGCGAGTGCGTATAGATCACGGTCGCGACGGCGTTTGCCGTGTCGTGAAAGCCGTTGACGAACTCGAAGCCGAGCGCGATCAGAAGGGCGACGCCTAGCAGCAGATACGGGACGATCGAACCCGTGCGAATCGGCTCGAGATCGCCGATTAGCTGAAACGCGCAATAGATCGCGCCAGCGACCAGCGCAATCACAAAGACGGCGAGTCCTAAGTTGCGGTTTTTGGCACTCGCGGTGCCTGTCTGCGGATATGAGAGTTCCGGCATGGCCTGGGCCTCGGGGGATGGTCGGGGGGATCTCCGATCCTGCAAGCCCAGCATGTCGATACGATGACAAACGCATGACGGGTATGCCCCTTAACATTTGTGCGCCGCGTCACGCCGTGTTGAACCGGACGCATCGCGAGAAGGCCCTTGCCGCCCAGACGCTAAAATAAGCGCGTGGCGCCAAGGCGCCGACCCGAATCGAGACCTCCTTGAAAAGAAAAATGCCAGCGCTCAATGCGCTCAAAGCCTTCGAAGTCGCCGGGCGTACGGGCAGCTTCACGCGCGCGGCGGAATTGCTCAACGTCACGCAAAGTGCAGTGAGCCGCCAGGTGCGGCAACTCGAAGAGCAACTCGGCGAAACCCTATTGCAGCGCAGGCATCATCATCTGGATCTCACGGCGTCGGGCCGCGTGCTGCTGCAGGCGTTGCAGCATTCGTTCGACAAGATCGAATGGACCGTGCGTTCCATTCAGGAGAAGACGCATCTGAACCGCTTGCGAGTCAATGCGCCGCCCACTTTCGCCAGCCGCTGGTTTTTGCCGCGCCTCGGGCGCTTGCACACCGAGCATCCCGAACTGGAATTGAGCCTGTCGACGCGGCTGGAGGACAATCTTGCCGAGTCGAGCGTGCTCGATTGCTCGATCCGTTTCGGCAATGGCGAATGGGAAGGACTCGATAACCTGCTGCTGATGAACGAGCGGCATATCGCCGTGTGCTCGCCCGCGTTGCTTGCACGTCAGGCAGGCAATGAAGCCATCGATCTCAATCAATTCACTTTGCTGCATGTTTTAGCGGGCGACAACCAGCGTTATCTGACCTGGCAGCATTGGTTGAAGGCGGCGGGTATCGAAGGTGTGGATACGTCCGGCGGTTTCGAATTCGACCTGCTCGATCACGCCATACGCGCTGCTGTCGACGGCCTCGGCATCACGATCGCCGATCGTCATATGATTGCGCACGAACTCGCCAATGGAGACCTTGTGCAGGTGCTGAACGTGCATGTCGACGGACACCAGTCATATTGGCTCGTGACCCGTCCCGAACAGGGCGACCTGCCGCATGTGACGGTGTTTCGCGACTGGCTGCAACAGGAAGTGTGGCTGACGCAGCGCAGCGTCGAAACATCGGCGGCCGCGCGGGTGCCTTTGATCAGCGGCCATTGACTCGCTTGCCGCTTGCGCGGCTTTTGACTCACTTAAGCTGATTCGTTTGCTTCACATAACTCTCATTGAGCAAGCGGACGCGCTAGCGCCGTCGACGTCCCTTGCCACGCGGCGCAAACGTTGGGCGTCCATCGCCCGTCGTGCGCAACACTGAAAAACCACAGAAGCGCTTCCAACGCGTAAATGGACTAATTACCCACTGCGGATGCTGGTATCATTTTTTTATACCAATCCATGACGTTGCGCCCGCATCGAAGCGCGCAGCGTCTCTATCAAAGCTTGGTGCAAACAGGGACCCTGCGGCACGCAGCGCACGAACGCGCGCGGCCTCATTCTCAGTCATTTGCTCGGGGATCGATAACGTTGGCAACGAAAAGCAGGGCCGGGCAAGGGAAGAGCTTTGTCGAGCGCATTTACCGCTTGCGCATTGCCGGGCTGGGGCTTGGCTTCTTCTGCGTCGCTTCCGTTTTCGCGCTACAGCCTCGCGGCTTCGTGCTGTGGTCGCTTCTCGTGTTTCATGGTTTCGCCTGGCCGCATGTCGCGCGGCGTGCGGCGCTTGCCTGTGAAGTGCCGTTTCGCGGCGAACGCCTGAATCTGATGGTCGATTCGATGCTCGGGGGTTTCTGGGTCGTGGCGATGCAGTTCAACGTGCTGCCCAGCGTGCTGATTCTCGCGATGCTCAGCATGGACAACATTGCCGCGGGCGGGCTGCGGCTCTTCACTCGCGGCGTGGTCGCGCATGTGCTCGGTGTGCTGACGGGACTCGTCACGGTCGGCTTCGTGTTTTCGCCGATGTCGCAAATGCCGACCATTCTCGCGTGTCTGCCGTTCCTCATTATCTATCCGCTGGCATTAGGCTTTACGAGCTACCGGCTGTCGCTCAAGCTCGCGCAGCGCACGCGCGAACTCGAGCATCTGAGCCGCACGGACGGCCTGACGCGCCTTTGGAACCGCCGCCATTGGGAAGGTCTGCTCGCCGAGGAATTCGAGCGCTGCCGCGCGAACCGCTACGCGTCGTGCCTGCTTTTGATCGACCTCGATCACTTCAAGCGGATCAACGACACGCTAGGTCATCCTGCTGGCGACGCGGTGTTGCAGGCGTTCGCCGATCTCCTGCGCAGCCATTTCCGCGCGGGCGACAGCATTGGCCGTTATGGCGGCGAGGAGTTCGGCGTCGTTTTGCCGGGCGCGACATTGCGCGAGGCGCATACGGTTGCGAAGGTGCTGGTGCAGCGCGTGAGGGAGAAGACGAAAGAAGCGTCGACACAATGCCCGTGCACGATCAGCATCGGCATTGCTCAATTGACCGACGATCTGTCCGACTATCACACATGGTTGCAGGAAGTCGACCGCAGTCTTTATCAGGCGAAGGCGACGGGGCGCGACAGGATCGTCGTCGGCGGTCTTGCGCCCGTTCAGGAAGTGGTGCGCGGCTGACCATGCCGAAGTGCGCAGACGCTTCACACTTCATAGCGCGTAAATGATGCCTGCGAAAATCGTGCCGAACAGCGCCCATTTGACGGCATAGTAAGTCGGCCGATGCCACGCTTTCAGGCGCTTGCCGACGCGGCGAACCGCGTACAGATACTTGAATCCGCGGTTCAGAAAGCCGGTGCGGTCGCCTTCTTCATTCGGCGAACTGGCCGCGCGCATCACGACATTCGAGAACATCCGGTTCAATGCGGTGGCCCAGCGGAAGTACATGGGCCGCTCGACGTCACAGAACAGCACGATGCGCGATACGTCGGTCTCGTTCTTCGCGTAGTGAATATAGGTCTCGTCGAACATCACCGCTTCGCCGTCGCGCCAATAGTACTGTTGGCCGTCCACGTCGATATAGCATTTGGGGTTTGCCGGCGTGACGAGTCCAAGGTGATAGCGCACCGACCCGGCATACGGATCGCGATGCCGCACGAGGCTCGCGCCCGGCGGCAACTGCGCGAACATTGCAGCCTTGATCGTCGGAATGTCCTGAAGCAGACGCGTGGTCACGGGACACAGCGATTGCGCCGACGGATGCGGCGCGTCATACCATTTCAGATAAAAGCGACGCCAGCCAGTCTTGAAGAATGAATTGAACCCGATGTCGTTGTAATGGGACGACGCGGCTATTTTTTGTGCAGCATCTACAGCAAGCGCTTCTTTGCGAATCACTTCCCAGTTTGACTTGAGCGGTGCCAATTCCGGGAAATGCTTTTCGTCGATATAAGCTTTGGCCTTGAGCGGCGAGAAAAGATAGAACAAGCAGTTGATGGGAGCCAGAAAGGTCGAATGATCTGATAGCTGGCGCCCGAATGTGAAACGGGCATTGCCGCGTCTTACTACATACGTGACGCTCACGATAAACCAGATGATAAATAGCCAGCGCATACCTTGCTCTCCAGGTTCCACCTGAACAATCGGTCTTTAGTAACCAGATCTGAAAGTGGAATCTTAGCGAGAACTGCGCCAGCCTGCTCTCGAGGGGTACGCAATGGAACGCGGTTCGCCAATCGGTTAAGCGGCTCGCTGTTAATAGCACCAAAGCGTGGTTTTTCTTTAGCGTGTGATTGCGTGGTAATGGGGCAGACAGACGCGTGAAAACGTGCGCTATTAACTGGAGACGGCGCCTCTTGGTGCAATACCGCGCAAAGTAATGCCGCGTTCCTGCGACATAGCACGGGATTTGTCGCGCCCGGGTTGCGCGGCGCCGATGTTCGGTGCGATCAAAGGCTCCACCGAGTAGCCGCGCCGCTCCCACGCGTCCAGCCCGCCCCTTAGCGCGCGAATTCGTGTAAAGCCTTTGTCGCGCATCTGCTGCGACACCGTTCTAGCCGTGACGTCGTCGGCGCAGATGCAATAGACGACGACATCGCGCGCGAGCAAGGCGGCGTCGACCGTGGCGGGCGAATGGACGTCGAGCGGCAGCGCGCCGGGAATGGGTTGTGGCGTTTGTCGTTTCATCTGCTCGGGGCGGGCGTCGAGCACGACGGGCGGCTTGTCGGGACGCATCATCGCATCGACCTGTTCCGACGAGATAGCCGCGAGCGACAGCGGCCGTTGCAGGCGCCAGCGCTGCACGAAACGGAACACCAGATAACTCGCGGCGATGGCGGTCAGCACATCGATGATCGTCCAGCCGTGCGCCCGCACTTCGTGAATCAGCAGGCTGAGTTGCCGCTCGAAAATCGCCCCGCCGAGCAGCCAGAACGTTGCCCACGCGACGATACCGACGGCGTCCCACGCGAAGAAGATGACGACGCCGACGCGCGTCGTGCCCATCAGCGGCGGCGTGATGATGGCGAGTCCCGGTATGAATTTGGAGACCGAGACGATTGCCGGTCCAAAGTGCACAAAGAGGGCACGCGCCTTGCGCACGCGCTTTTCGACGGCGGCCGACAGACGCGCGAGCGCATGGATCAGCCGTCGTCCAAGCATGCGGCCCGCCGTAAACCACACTCCGTCGCCAATCAGCGCAGCGGCAAGCGCGGCCGTCAGCACGTGCCAGAAGGACAGATGGCCGTTGGCGATCGCCGTGCCGGCGAGCAGCAGCACGGGCACGGCAGGCACGGGAACGCCGAGGCGCGTGAGCAGCACGTTCAGGAACACAACGGCCGCGCCCCACGTAGAAATTGCCGACGGATTGAGATCGACCAATTGAAATAGCTCCTTGCGCATCAGTTCGCTTCGCCGCGCACTGGCTGTCGTTCATTGTTGCACGGCTGACCATACCGCATGCCTGGCAAGCGGGCACAGAACCGGTACAACCGCTATAAATGACTTTAGCGTTCTATGGATGCGATGAGCGTGACGGGAATGTCGGTACATCCCATGCTGCTCGACAGTTCAAGTTCTCGCCATTCGCCATTCACCGATTTCGGGGAAATCAGCGGATCGAGTTGTCTGTCGGTGCGCAGCACATTGAAGGGCCACGAAGGGCGCAGCAGACGCTCATGCACCAGCGAACCAAGCCAGATCGGCGTGGGCGCCGCGCCGTTGCGGCGCGCAACGGCATAGCCCGTGCGCCAGAAACGCAATACGTCGCGTTCGTCGGTGCGGGTGCGCTGACGGCTGAAAACGAGTGTCGACGGTTCGCCGTCGTTGAGCTTGGGCAGCACGGGCAGATCCATCACGGGCACGTCGGGCGACACCAGCGAGAACAGGCTGCGCACATTGAAGCGCGTGCCTTCGAGCCAACCTCTGCTGCTCAATTGCGCGACGATCTGCTGCCGGTCAGCCGTCCATTGCACGGTGATCGGCTCGCGCCGGTCGCCCTTCATGTCGGAGCGGTAACACGGAAACTGCTTCCACAGCGAGTCCGTCCATTGCGCCTGCGTGACCACTACGGGCGGCCGCTGGCGCACCTGCGGCTCCGCGTCCGGCTGATGTCCCACGGCGATCTGCAGCCCGACGCTTGCGCATAGCACGACCAGCAGAACGGCAGGCATGTATTCGCGCGAAGGCGGCGCTTCCGGGTGCCGCCATACGGCCGTCAGTGCCACGACAGCGACCCAGACGGCCGCGAATGCTGCGCCGCCCACGGCATCGGAGAACGCGAAGCGCCCGGAATACAGGCCCGCGAACGCAATGGCGATCACGATCAGGCTCGCGAGGGCCGTGACGGCGATGCCCGTCAGCATGTTGACGCGGCGCGCCACGACGAACGCTAGAAAGCCGTAGACCGTGACGCTCGCGGCGACGTGATTGCTGGGAAATGCATAGAGATCGGACAGCGCGGCGGCGGGCGGCGCGTGCGGCACGATGACCTGGATCGCGAAGATCAGCACCTGCGAGAAGATCACTGCGATGAGCCAATAAATAAGCATGCGCCAGCGTTTCTCGAAGGCGATCATGATGGTCGATGCAATGACCAGCGCCGCGAGCGTCGGGATGCTGCCGAGCGTCGAGGCACGCGCGAGCGCTTCGCTGATCCACGGCGCCTGCGCGGATTGCAGAAAGCGATAGAAGGACATGTCGACCTGAACGAGCGGATCGCCCGATACGACGTCCTGCATGACGCCAAAGAAAATCCCCGCGCACACCAGCACGAAAACCGAAATGCCGACCAGCAGGCCAATAGCCGCGCGCTCGGGATCGACGATCCGATAGACCAGCTTTCCATACGGCGCTTCGTGATCGCGCGCCCACGCCACGAGGCCGCTGCGCGATGCACCGGCCCATGCGCGTGCGTGCGAGACGACTACGCGCATCACCCAGAAGCACAACCATACGATGGCGACCACGATTGCCAGCGCCGCGACGAGACGGAAGGACACGGCACCCGCCAGCTGGATCGAGGCGCCGAATACGACGCCCG
This sequence comes from Paraburkholderia sp. XV, assembly GCF_020177535.1. Classification (NCBI taxonomy): domain Bacteria; kingdom Pseudomonadati; phylum Pseudomonadota; class Betaproteobacteria; order Burkholderiales; family Burkholderiaceae; genus Paraburkholderia; species Paraburkholderia sp. XV. The sequence goes on from NZ_JAGUUD010000036.1 coordinate 14,892, forward strand.
GAAGAATATGCGCGGGCGCCCACAACAACGCGGACAGCACGTTCATCGCGTAGAAGCGCATGGGCGGCATTTCGAGCATGCCCGCGATCACCGGGATGATCGCGCGCAGCGGTGCGGCGAAACGCGCAAACACGACGCTCTTCGCGCCATGTTTGTCGAAATACTTCTGGCCGCTCTCGAGCAGCCCCGGGTGCGTGCTGAACGGCCAGAGCCTGCTGATCCTGTCTTTATAACGGCGGCCGAACCAGTAGCTCATGCCGTCACCCGCCACAGCGCCTGCAATCGCGCTCGCGAAGAGCCAGCCGAGATTCAGCGTGCCCGTGCCGACCAGCGCGCCCGCGATGAACATCGCCGTGCTGCCCGGCACGAAGGTGCCGATGATCGCGACGGCTTCGAGAAACGCAGCAAGAAAAACCACGACCAGCGTCCACGCAGTGTGGCCTGCAAGCAGGTGCAGAAGCTGGACGTACGCGTGCTCCATCAATATCTCCAGGTGTCGAAGCGGCCAATCAAGAGCACGGCGATGCGCATGTGGGCTCAAAGGAAAGGGACGTTGAAAGTTTATCAGTGTCGTACCGTTGAGCGCAGGCGTGCGGCCATGCAGCAATTGGCAGTCAATGGAATTAACGGTTGAAGGCGGGCTGTTATTCTCGCGGCATGCAAGCCAATGTCAAAAGCCGCTTCAGCAATTGCGTGTGACGAGTCTTATGCGAGGCTTAAGGGGAATAGCGTATCTGAGGACAACGGTTTTCTTACTCAAGCTTTAAAACGATAGCGCTTCTAAGCAATTCCGTGGCATAGTCCGCGTATGCAATTCAAAGGGAGGCAATAATGGCTACATTGGAAATCATCCAGGCTCGCATAAAGAAACTCCAGTCACAGGCCGAAGCGCTCATTGCTCAAGGCGCGCAAGGTGCGTTGGACCAGATCCGGGAACTGATGATCAAACACGGTCTCACGACGGAAGATATCGAGCGTCGCGCAAAGGCACGGCGCGAACGCGAGCGCAAGGTGCGTCTTGGCGTCAGCAGCGGCAAGGCTGGAATCAAAGCGGCGGTGAAAGGCAAGTTGCCGCCCAAATATCGCGATCCGAAGACGGGTGCAACGTGGAGCGGTCATGCTCGACCGCCGGCATGGATCAAGGACGTAAAAGACCGTAGCAAGTTTCTGATCGATGCTGCTGCGGCTGCGGCGGAACCTGCGGTGACTGCAAAGGCAGTGACGAAGAAAGCGGCGGCGAAGAAAGCTGTAACGGCGAAGTCGGCGGGCCGCAAGGTTGCGAAGAAGGCATCGGCAGGTGCAAAAGCCGCTGTGAAGAAAGTCGCTGCGAAGAAAGCGGCGGCGAAATCGGCCGGCAAGAAGACCGCCGCTAAAAAGGTCGCTGCGAAGTCCGCCGCGCCGACTGCCGGCAAGCGCGTCATTGCGAAAAAAGCCGCCGCGAAGAAAACCAGCGCGAGCAAGGCGCCTGCAAAGAAGGCAGCCGCAAAGAAGGCAGCCGCAAAGAAGGCAGCCGCAAAGAAGGCTCCCGCGAAAAACGTTACGTCCGTCGTCGAAGCGCCCGTGACGGCGCAGGCATCTACGCCCGCGACGGGCGAGGCTTGATCCGCGTCGAAGCGGCTTTCATGTAATCCCGGTCCGGCGACATCCTGCCGGACCGTTCCCAGGCGCGACGGGCAGATCTCCGCGCCATTTACCCGCAGCCGGTGCAATGCCGGTTCGCGCAAGAGCGGATTCGCCGCCTTGACGCGCTCTTCGCTCCTCCCCTGGAAGACGCATTTCCACATATCCGCCGCATCCTCTGGCGATTCGTTCGTGTGCACGTCATATCGCCCTCGAAACATGAGTTTTATGAATGTTCGACGGTCGAAATACTCGCTTGCGCGGCATAAGGCCGCAGAGAAGAATCCCGGTCATGCGCCGGCTGCATGTTTCGAATCGCTCTGACCCGCCGCCGGTAATGTGCTTCGCGCACGCGTCACCAGGTAAAACACCATGCGACTCGACCGGAATTTCGTTGGCGGCCAGTTCGTCGAACCCGCAACGGACGAACTCATCTCCGTCTATAACCCCGCTACCGGGGCGCACATTGCCCAGGTATCGGGCGCGTCTCGTGAAGAGGCCGTAGCGGCAGTCGCTGCCGCTGCCGCCGCACAAAAGAGCTGGCGCAAGCTGCCCGCGGCGGAGCGCGCAGCGTATCTGCACAAGCTCGCCGACGCATTGACCGACTGCGCGCCCTCCATCGGCGCGGCGCTCGCGCTGGAGTCCGGCAAGAGCGTGGCCGACGCGACCAACGAAGCCATTTACGCCAGCCAGATCACGCGCTATCACGCCGAGTGGGCGCGCCGTATCGAAGGCGAAGTGATTCCCAGCGACACCCCCGACGAGAACCTCGTGATGCACCGCGAGCCGATCGGCGTCGTCGCATGTCTGATTCCGTTCAACTATCCCGTCTATACGTTCATGCGCAAAATCGCGCCGGCGTTGATCGCGGGTAATACGGTGGTGGTGCGGCCGAGCAACAACACGCCCACCTCCGCATTCGAAATCGCCAAGGCGGTGATTCGCGCGGAATTGCCGCCGGGCGTCGTCAACATTCTTGCGATGAGCCACGCAACGGCGGAAGCCGTCTGCACGCATCCCGCGGTCGGCATGATCACCTTGACGGGCAGCGTCGGCGCGGGCCGCAAGGTGCTCGACTATTGCAAAGAGAACATTGCGAAGCCGTCGCTCGAACTGGGCGGCAAGACGCCTGCCATCATTGAGCCGGACGCCGATCTGGAAAAGGCCGCGCGCGAACTCGTCGGCTCGAAGACGACGCACTGCGGCCAGCTTTGCACGGCAATCGAACGCGTCTATGTCCACGAGAGCGTGCACGACCAGTTCGTCGCGCTGCTGAAAAAGCACATGAGCGCAGTAAAGAGCGGCGACCGCAGCACGGATGCTTCCTCGATGGGGCCGCTCGTCAACGAAGCCTCACGCCAGTCGATTCACGCGATGGTGCAGCGCGCGATAGCCGATGGCGCAACGCTCGAAACGGGCGGCGCGATACCCGAGGGCAAGGGCTTCTTCTATCCGGCTACGCTGCTGACGAACTGCCGCCAGGACATGGAGATCATCCGCGAAGAAACGTTCGGCCCGATCATGCCCGTCGTGCGCTACAGCACGCTCGACGAAGCGCTGCAAATGGCCAACGATCACCAGTTCGGTCTGTCGTCGGTGCTCTACACCGAGAACTACCGTACGACGATGAAAGTCGCGAACAACATCGAAGCGGGCGAACTTTACGTGAACCGCACGCCTGCCGATCCGTATCAGGGCTTCCACGCAGGCTGGAAGCGCTCGGGGCTCGGCGGCGACGACGGCAAGCACGGCATGCTGGAATTCACGCAGACGCGTCTGGTCGTCATGAAGTACTGATCCTGTCGGGGCGCATTCCGCGTGCGAAAGCAACACGGGATGCGCTCTCTTTTTAACCATAAAAAGCACACGCTGCATTCATAACAAAGTAATGGAGACACGACGGCCACGGCGCATGCTGTGCTCCTCGCGCGTCTCCCAGGAGCATTTCAGTGGCAAGCCAACCTCTTCAAGCGGACGCCTCGGCGCGCCGTTCCGCCAGCGCAACCGACCAGTCCGGCAACAAGACACAGCGCTATGTGCAGCTGTTGCTGCTCGTCATCGCAGCCGGCGCGATTTATCCGATTCTCTATCTGCGTCAGGTCTATCAACCGACGATGCTGGATGTTTTCCACATCAGCGAAAGTCAGCTCGGTTATCTGTATTCGATGCTCGGCACGATCTTTCTGCTGAGCTACCTGCCTAGCGGCTGGCTCGCGGACCGCATCGCGCCGCGCCTGCTGATCAGCTTTTCGCTCGTCGCCACGGGGCTGCTCGGGCTGGTGTACTCGACCGCACCGTCGTTCAATCTGCTGCTGGTGATCTTCGGCGGCTGGGGCCTGTCGACGGGGCTCACGTTCTGGGCGGCCGTCATCAAGCGCGTGTCGATGATCGCGGGTGCCGACGAACAGGGCCGCTTCTTCGGCTTTCTCGACGGCGGCCGCGGGCTGATCGAAGCGATGCTCGCGACGATCGCCATCACGCTGTTCGCATGGCTCACGCAGACGAAGGGCGAACTGGCCGCTGTCGGCTTCAAGGTCGTGGTGTATATGTACGCGTTCCTGTGTATTGGCCTCGGCGTGTTGCTCGCCCTCGTGAAAGATCCGTCGTCGAAAGCGGAGCAATCGAGCCGTGCGCAAGCGGCCAAACGCAGCAACGTGATCGCCGATCTGATCACGCTCGCGAAGATTCCCGAACTGTGGCTGGTCGCAGCGATCGTGTTCTGCGGTTATCAGGTGTTCTGGGCGACCTACAGCTTCTCCGCGTATCTGCATGAGGGCGAGATTGGCTTGTCGGTGGTGATGGCGGGCACGATCACGACGCTCAAGCTGTGGATGCGTCCTATCGGCGGCATTGGCGGCGGCTTTCTCGGCGACCGCTTTTCGAAAGTGACCGTGCTGATCATCGCGCTCTTTCTCGCGTCGCTTTCGCTGCTCGGCCTGATCGCCGCGCCGCTAATCAGCAGCCATGTGTTGCTGGTGTTCCTTGTGCTCTTTATCGGCGTGCTGACGTATGCGATTCGCGGTCTCTACTGGTCGCTGCTCGATCGCTGCAATGTGCCCGTTGAAACAATGGGCCTTGCGATTGGGTTGATTTCGGTACTCGGCTATTCACCCGATGTTTTCCTGCCGCTCATCAACGGATATCTGACGCAGAACTATCCGGGCGTGCATGGCTATCAAATGTACTTTGGCTATGTGGCCGCCGTGTCCGCCGTCGGCGGCTGCGCGGGGCTCGTGCTGCGTAATGTGCTTAACAGGAAGGAAGCGTAAATGAAAGTCGTCTCGCTCGAAACGCATATCGTTGCCGTGCCGCCGCCGCACATCGGCGGCATGTACTGGATCTTCGTCAAGCTGAAGACGGATTGCGGCATTGAAGGCGTCGGCGAAATCTATTCCGCCACGTTTCATCCGAATGCGATGGCGCCCATCATCGACGACGTGTTCTCGCGCTATCTGCTGGACAAGGACCCGCATCATGTCGAGCGTCTGTGGCGCGAAGCGTATTCGAGCGGCTTCACGCAGCGTCCCGATCTGACGATGATGGGCGTTGTGAGCGGCCTCGAAATGGCATGCTGGGATATCATCGGCAAGGCGGCGAACAAGCCGGTGTACGAGCTGCTCGGCGGACGCGTGCATGAGCGCCTGCGTTCGTACACGTATCTGTATCCGAAGAACCGTCGTGGCGAATACGACTACGACGATCCCGATCTCGCGGCCGAATGCGCGGCGGAAAACGTCAAGCGCGGCTTTACGGCGGTGAAGTTCGATCCCGCCGGTCCTTATACGGCTTACTCGGGCCATCATCTGTCGCTCGAAGTGATGGACCGCTGCGAAACGTTCTGCCGCAAGGTGCGCGAAGCCGTGGGCAGCAAGGCCGATCTGCTGTTCGGCACGCATGGGCAAATGGTGCCGGCTTCGGCAATCCGTCTTGCGAAGCGCCTCGAAAAATACGACCCGCTCTGGTTCGAAGAACCTGTTCCCCCGGGGCAGCATGACGCCATGGCGGAAGTTGCGCGCCACACCAGCATTCCTATTTCAGCCGGCGAGCGCCTCACCACGAAGTACGAATTCCACAAACTGCTGGAAGCGGGCGGCGCGTCGATCCTGCAACTGAACGTGGCGCGCGTCGGCGGCCTGCTCGAAGCGAAGAAGGTGGCGAGCCTCGCCGAGGTCTATTACGCGCAGATCGCGCCGCACCTCTACAACGGTCCGGTCGGCGCCGCCGCGAGCATTCAGTTGGCAACGTGCACGCCGAACTTCCTGATTCAGGAAAGCATCGGCACGTGGGGCGGTTTCCATGCGGAGGTTCTGAAGACGCCGATCCGCTGGGAAGACGGCTACATCATTCCGTCGACGGAGCCGGGCCTCGGCGTCGAGCTGAACATGGAAGTGGTCAATCAGCACACGCCATACAAGGGCGAGCGCCTGCATCTGCAGATGGCATCGAAACCGGCCGACGTGAAGGATCTCGCGCCCGCCAAGGGTTGAGTGCGCGAGCGGGCCATAACGGACTCCACGTATTCCACGTATTGGACGCCTGCGGGCGAATAGAACATGAATTACGACTACATCATCGTCGGAGCGGGATCTGCGGGCTGTATTCTCGCCAACCGGTTGTCGGCGTCGGGGCAGTACTCGGTCCTGCTGCTCGAGGCGGGGCGCGCCGACGATTCGTTCTGGTTCAAGATTCCAGTTGGTTTCACGAAGACGTACTACAACGAAACGTACAACTGGATGTACTACAGCGAGCCGGAGAAGGAACTCGACAACCGCTCGCTGTATTGCCCGCGTGGCAAGGTGCAGGGCGGCTCCGGCTCGATCAACGCGATGATCTACGTGCGCGGCCAGGCGCAGGATTACGACGACTGGGCGGAGGCGGGCAACAAGGGCTGGTCGTATCGCGACGTGCTGCCGTATTTCCGCAAGCTCGAATCGCATCCGCTGGGCAACACGGAGTATCACGGCGCGAATGGCCCGATCGGCATTTCGCCGATGAAGGATGCCGCGCATCCCATTTGCCACGTGTTCATCAAGGGATGCGAGCAGGCAGGCTACCAGCGCAGTGACGACTTCAACGGCGCGCAATTCGAAGGCGCGGGCATTTACGATGTGAACACGCGCAACGGCCAGCGTTCGTCGAGCAGCTTCGAATACCTGCACCCGGTGCTCAATCGCAAGAACCTGACGGTCGAACGTGAAGTGCTTGTCACGCAGGTGCTGTTCGACGCAAAGCGGCGCGCAACGGGCGTCGTCGTCAAGCAGAACGGCAGTGCGCGCCAGTTCACCGCCAGCCGGGAAGTGATTCTTTCGGCGGGCGCCGTCGATACGCCGAAGCTGCTGCAACTGTCGGGCGTCGGCGATAGCGCGCTGCTGGCAGAACATCGCATTCCCCTTGTGCATCATTTGCCCGCCGTCGGCCAGAACCTGCAGGATCATCTTTGCGTGAGCTTTTACTATCGCTCGAACGTGAAGACGCTGAACGACGAAATGCGCCCGTTGCTGGGCAAGATCAAGCTGGGCCTGCAATACATGCTGACGCGCAAAGGCCCGCTTGCGATGAGCGTAAATCAGGCTGGCGGCTTCTTCAAAAGCAGCGAGAAAGAGGCACTGCCTAATCTGCAACTCTATTTCAATCCGCTGTCGTATCGCATTCCGAAGAGCAACAAGGCGAGTCTCGAACCGGAACCGTATTCGGGGTTTCTGCTGTGCTTCAATCCGTGCCGTCCGAGTAGCCGCGGTTCGATCCAGATCGCGTCCGATCGCGCCGAAGATGCCGCGAAGATTCGCATCAACGCGCTGACGACGCAAAAAGATATCGACGAAGCCATCGAAGGTTGCGAACTGGTGCGCAAGATCATGTCGACGGCGGCGCTCAAGGACATCACGGTCGAAGAGATTTCCCCCGGCCCGCAGGTGCAGGATCGCGATGCGTTCCTGAAGTACTTCCGCGAGCAGTCGGGCTCGATCTATCACCTGTGCGGATCGTGCGCGATGGGACGGGACGACGGCAACTCGGTCGTCGACGAGCGTCTGCGCGTGCATGGCATGTCGGGCTTGCGGATCGTCGATGCGTCGATCTTCCCGAACATCACATCAGGCAATATCAACGCGCCGACGATGATGGTCGCGGAGAAGGGCGCCGAGATGATTCTCGAAGACGCGCGGGCAGCGGCGGGTGCGCAAGCGAAGGAATCAGCGAAGGCGTTTGCTGCGGCGCATTGATCGCCGGTCGATAAACGGTGTTTCGGGCGGCCGCGTGTACGGAGCATTTTCCGGCACGCGGCCGTTCTGCTTTTGATGCGCTCAGTCGTTGTCGGCGAAAACCGCGCGGCCTTGGGTCATGTCGCGCAAGGCTTCGCGCGCGGCCTTGATGGCTGTGACGGGCATGCGGATCGACAGTTGCACGTTCATGTCGTACGCACTCGCTTCGAGCGCGAAGTTTTCCTGTTCGATCCAGCGTCGCACGCGGGCTTCGTCGGGATAGCCGATTTCTACCTCCAACGACGCGAGCGCGATCCGCTCGACACGCGGCGCGTCCTGCAGCGCGGTGGCGATTGCGTCCGTATAGGCGCGCACGAGGCCGCCCGCGCCCAGCTTCACGCCGCCGTAATAGCGCACGACAGCGGCCAGCACACCATCCAGATCGTGATGACGCAGCACTTCGAGTATCGGGCGTCCCGCCGTGCCCGAGGGCTCGCCGTCATCGGACATGCCCGACTGGCCGCCCGCCAGTAACGCCCAGCAGACATGCGTGGCCGTGGGGTGCGCTTCGCGCAGGCGGCGCAGTTCTTCCATCGCGACGTCGCGGTCGGCGACGGGAATCGCGTAGGCGATAAAGCGGCTTTTGCGGATGTCGAGTTCCGCCTGCAGCGCAGAGGGGAGAGTGAAGGTCGGCAAGGCGGCAAGCGTCGGTTGGTTTGGGTGGGGTCAGGTGGTTATCTTAGCGGATATGGCTGCGCGGTCCGGAATGGGTCCGGCGCGCGATGCGACGGGATGGCGTTATTTTGACGCATCCGGAAAGAGTCTCTTGCTCACTTGTGTGATGACGCGGTCGCCGCGCGAGCCGATAATGCAACCCATGGCGGATCTAGCTCTGGCTGGGGCGATGCCGGACTCCTCATCCGGCGCGATCCGTCTCCCCATTCCCGATCCAGTATGGCTGGATCGCTTGCCGCGCGGTCACGACTCCAAGTCAAACGGCGCGAATAAATAAAACCGAAAAAACTCCGACCACTACATAGCCAGAATCTCCCTCACCGCACTGTCGATGAACTTGACATCGACAGCATTGGCTGCAGGACCGCCCGCAAAATGCCCCCACACCGACTCGATGGGCCGCAGACGCGCATCAGGCATCTTCGAAACCTCGTACTCGCTATCTTCGGGCGGGAAATACAGATCCGTGCGCCCGGGCATCACGATCGCCTTTGCAGTGATACTGCCCAACGCCCGATCGAAATCTCCCTCGTAAAGTGAGTTTGCGGAAATATCGCCGTTCTGCCAGCTCCACATCATCGACAGAATATTGTTGGCGTCCTTCTTCAAGAAATCGCCTTCCCAGAACTGAGTAATGAAGTCCTCAAGCGACCCATACCCCATCGCTTCCATGTCGAGGCGTTGACGCAAAAACGCCTGCGAAAATCCCCAGCCGGCGAACACACGGGCAGCAGCGCGCATTCCACGCGTCGGCGGCGCATCGTAGAAGCCGTTCCTGAAATCGGGGTCCAACAGCAATGGTGCCTTAAGTCCTTCGATAAACACAAAGTTGTGCCGCGAGCACCGAGCCGCCCCGCAAAACGGCAGAATGCGCTCGACCATCTCCGGATACATCGCCGCCCAATGGAATGCCTGCATCGCGCCCATTGACCAGCCGGTGACGAGCCTGAGAGACTCGATGCCGAACTTCTCGGTCACAAGGCGAAACTGCATCGCGACGTTGTCGTATAGCGTCACATGCGGAAAGCGGCCACGATCATACGGGGGCGGATAGTTGCTCGGCGAGCTCGATACGCCATTGCCAAACATGTTCGGCACGATGATGAAATACTCCCGCGGATCGAGCCCCATGTGCTCGCCGATCAGCCACTCATTGTCGACATGGCTGCCGCTATAGAAGGTCGGATAGACAATCGCGTTGTCTCGCGCTGCATTTAGCCGGCCATAGGTCTTGTAGCTGAGCCGCATGTCAGGCAGCGTCGCACCGGATTGCAGCGCGACGCGGCCAAGATTGAAAGTTTCGAAGTCGGTCACTTGAGCCTCATATTTAGTTGGCAACGACGTTAAGAAATTTTCGGGTGCGTTCTTCGGTCGGGTTGTCGATGACCTGCTGCGGCGTGCCTTGCTCGATCACTTCGCCGCCGTCCATGAAGACGACGCGGTCAGCGACATCGCGGGCAAAGCGGATTTCGTGCGTGACCACGATCATCGTCATGCCGGCATCGGCAAGCCCGCGCATCACGCCAAGCACTTCGCCGACCAGTTCTGGATCGAGCGCCGAAGTAGGTTCGTCGAAGAGCATCAACTTGGGCTTGATCGCGAGCGCACGTGCAATCGCCACGCGCTGCTGCTGTCCGCCCGATAAGCGGTGCGGCAGAAAATCCGCGTGTCCGGCCAGGCCCACGCTCTTCAACAGCTCGCGCCCGAGCGCTTCCGCCTCCGCGCGCGGCACGTCATAGACCCGGCGCTGCGCTTCAACGATATTGCCCAGCGAACTCAAATGACTAAACAGATTGAAATGCTGGAACACCATGCCCACGCGTGCTTCCGCGCGTGCACGTGCGAGATTGTGCAGCGGCCGCACCGTGCCGCCGCCGCCCGGCACTTCGCGATAGCCCACATACTGCGAATCGACCTTGATCGTTCCCCAGTCAAGCGGTTCGAGATGATTGATGAGCTTGAGCAGCGTGCTTTTTCCGGAGCCGCTCGGGCCGAGTATCACGACCACTTCGCCATGCGCGATTGACAGGTCGACGCCGCGCAAAATCTCGCGTTTGCCATATGATTTCCAGACGTTCTTGCAAACGACAAACGGTTCGTCGCACCGCCGCGGCGTGCGGCTTTCGTCAGGCAGCAGGGTGCTGATCCATGCGTGATCGTTCGTCTCTGGCGCTTTGGCGGCGACGGGCAAAGCAATCGGTGCGTCGAGAGGTTCCACATCACTCGATGCACGCAGTCCGAACCACGAGAACGCGAGCTTTCGGTCGCGCTCGTGATCGAAGATGCGTTCGAGCCACACCTGAAGCAATGAGATGCCGCTCGTCAGGACCAGATAAATCACCGCCGCCGCGCCGAACACGGTAAAGAACTTGAAGTTCTGCCCGACGACCTGTTGCGAGCGAAAGGTGAGCTCGTTGACGAAGATCACCGACGCGATCGACGTCAGCTTCAACATGCCGATGGTGTCGTTGGCGAGCCCGGGGATCACCGCGCGCATCGATTGCGGCAGGATAATACGGCGCAACGTCAGCAACGGTCCCATGCCGAGAGCGGCGGCCGCGGTCGATTGCGAACGGTTCACCGACAGGATCCCGGCACGAAACAGCTCAGCGCTGAACGCCGCTTCGTTCAAGGCGAAGCCGATAACCGCAGTCGTGACTTCATCGAAACGCAAACCGATCAGCGGCAAAGCGTCGAAGATGAATACGAGTTGCAGCAGTTGCGGTGTGCCGCGCACGAACCAGATATAACTCCAGGCCGCTGAGTCCAGGGCCTTGAACCGCGACAGCCGCATCAGCGCAAGACCTAGCCCGAGCATGAGCCCAATCGACATCGCAATCAGCGTGATCTTCACTGCAATCCACGCGCCGCCGAGCAGGAACGGCGAGCCGACGTAACCTGCCAGCTCTTTGAAACCGTCGAGCACCTGAACGCCTTCGAGGCCGGCGGCCATCGCCGGCTGCAATACGAACATGGCCGCCATACCGAGGGCGCCGACGATCTTGTGTTTGATACGCAATGCCTTCATTTCCGGGCCTGATCCATGACGCTGCCGGCACACGCTGTGGTGTGCCGCGCAGGCAGCCTTTATTGAGTAAGTAGCGTGGTCGGCATTTCCAGCGACGGGTCTACGCCGTACTGCAGAAAGGTCTTCTTCTGGGTCTGATTGGCCTGCATGATCTTGAGTCCATCGGATACGGCAGCGATCATATCGGCGTTGCCTTTCTTCACGCCCACGCCGATCTTCATGCCGCTCGTCACCATGAAGCCGCGCATGTAGAGCTGAGGGTTTTGTTTTGCGAGTCCGTCGACGAGCGCGAGGTCATACATCATGACGTCGGCGCGATGGCTTGCAACCAGGCGCGCGCCTGACGCGATATCGGCGGATGTCATGATGGTTACGTCGGGCTTGTTTTCCGCTTTGCATTTGGCGCCTTGCGCTTGTGCCATCGTCAGTTCGACAGTGCCGATGCCTGCTGTGACCGTCAGACCGCAAAGCCTGGAGATGTCATCGATCTTCTTGGGGTTGCCGGCTGCGACCAGACCACCCGTACCGGCCTGCATATAGGTGACAAAGCTGGTCTCCTTTGCGCGCTCAGGTGTGTAGTACAACAAGTCCCACATCACATCGATCTGTCCGGCACGCAGTGCGGGCAGCAACCCAGGCCAGCCAGCCGTAAAGAATTCGGTCTTCACGCCAGCGCAGGCGAACACGGCGCGGGCCATGTCGGCGTCGGCGCCGATGATCTTGTTGAAATCCTTGCCGTCACGAAACGCGTACGGCGGCGATTCTGGGTCGACGCCGATCTTGATCGTCTTGCCTGCTAGCGACGGGTATTTCTGCGCCACCTTGGACGGTTCGCACGATTGCGCCGACGCGGCTTGCGCGAGGAGGAGGCCGGTGACTGCGCATAGCAGCAGCTTGATTGCCTTTGACATGAACATGGCGAATCCTATTCAGGTTGAACGATATAAGTGCGAAAGAAGGAGTACGGCGAAGCAGGGATGAAGTGGTCTAACGGCCGAGAAAATCCATGTGGCTTGCGATCGAGCCCGGCGTAGTGATGCAGGCGAGGCCCTCGTCGCGCGCCCGCGCAATATGTTCGAGTGCCCGCCGCAAGTGACACAAACGATGTGGCTGACCCATCAGGTATGCATGCAACGCAATGCCCATCACCAGCGGCTGACGTGCGGATTGCCGCAGCATTTCGTCGAAGTGATCGATCACCAGATCGGCGAACGACCTGGCATCCATCTGGCGTGCGAGGATCATCGGGATATCGTTGACTTCTTCCGGATACGGAATCGCCCACAGCGGCTGACCGTTGCGTGTGTGCAAGCGCGTGGGCTGATCGTCGTGACACCAGTTGAGCGTGTACTGATAGCCCGCTTCGGCTACCAGATCGCTGGTGACATGACTTTCCGAGAGCCACGGCGACAACCAGCCCGCTGGCTGTTGCGCGCTCTCCGCCGCGATCCGCTCCCGGCATGCCGTGATCAGCGCGCGTTCGTCGTCCTCCGTGAACGTTCCTTGCCGCTCCGAATTCGTATGACCGTGCGCGACCAGTTCATCGCCGCGCTGAGCGAATGCGGCGACCAGCTCCGGGCAGTGATCGTAGAGCGCCGTGTTGATGATGGCGGCCGTCGGCAGCGCCAATTCATCGAAGAGATCGAGACAGCGCCATGCGCCCACACGCAATGCGTACTCTCGCCACGCGTGATTCAGCACATCGGGTTCCGGCATCACCGGACCGATAGTCGGCCCCAGTCCCGCGCCGAATGCAAAGTGCTCGATGTTGAAGCCGATATAGACCGCGAGCCGCGAACCGTCAGGCCAGCGATAAACAGGGCGACCGTTGATCGGCAAATAGGGAAAGCGCCCGTGGCCGGGCAGCACGCGATGTGCGGGAGAATTCATGATCCAAAGAGTCCTGTCGAGCGGCGCATACGCCGGTGGTCACGTCAGAACCCATGGTAGGGATGCCAAAATAGCCGCATCGAGCCTGTTGCGAACAAACTCTTGTCTGCACGCGCATCGAAGATGAGACGCGCTGCATCACGAGTTGAACAGCGCTTTTCGGATGATCGCGTGAACGCCCCAGTTGCCGTCCACTACCTGTGTCACGCCGAAGTCGACCGCTACGGAGATCAGCGAGATCGCCTCATCTTCGGACAGGCCTTTGGTCGTCATCAGGAAGCGCCGTGTTTTGATGAACGCGTCGCGCATCGCGAGGTCGAGGGTCGATTTTTCATACACCGCGCTTTGCGCGTTCGCGCCAAACTCGGCGAGATAGTTTGGATAACTGAAGCCGTGAAGCACCCATTCGTCGGCGGTTTCGACGAGTGGATAGGTGAGGTCTGCAAACGGTTGTCCGCTTAACGTGTCTCTCTTATGAAGCACCAGTTGGAAGTCACCCGTAAGAGAACACTCGATCGCAGTGCCGCACAGTTCCGAGTCTCCTTGCGATGCATGCGGGTCGCCAACGGAGAGCAGCGCGCCGGGTACGCCGATTGGCAGGAAGACGCTCGCGCCGCGCGTTACACGCCAGTTGTCGAGATTGCCGCCGAAAGTGGACGGCGGAATCGAATCTATCAGACCGTCCTGCTGCGGTGCGACGGTGACCACGCCGAAGTGTGGGCGCACCGGGATTTTCACATTCTTCAGGATGTCGTGATTCTCGACGACCGTCGAATGATCGACCGGCACGCCGGGATAGTCGATGGTCGGATGCATCACGCCAAAGGGATCACGCTGAGGCGTCCAGCGGAAGTTGTAGACCGCACGGGCGTAGGCGGTTTCGCCCGCGGTGGCGGCGTCGTCGATTTCATAGATGGTGACGACTTCGCGCGGTTTCGGTTCGGTCAATAACTCGCGATAGTGAAAGCCCCACCACGCAGCGGCATTGCTGCCGAACGCGCGGCCGGCGAATTTCGGATTGGCGCAGCCGCGCGGATGAATATCGACTATGCGCACTTCCAGGACATCACCCGGTTCCGCGCCGCGCACGGCGATCGGCCCTGTGCAGATATGCACGCCGATACCTTCTCCCGCACCGCGTCCATAGATGGACGCGTCCATGGGCCCTGCGCCGCGGCGGTTGACGTTCTTGCGCCCAGCCGTCCAATGGAACACACTTTCGGCGCCAGGATCGCCTTGCACCATGCGCTCCCAGTCGTCCGCCGCGTGTTGCGTGAGGGTTTCGATCGTTACCGTGTCGCCGCTATTCACTTCGAGCACGGGCTTAAGATCGTGACTGAAGTATCCCCAATGTATGGTGTTGGCCGTTGCACGCAACAGATGGTGACGCGGCTTGCCGGACTCGCGCTGTACTTGTGCCGCAGGGGCCTCGGGCTGCCCGGCAGAGTCGGCCTCATCGGCAACTTCGTGAGCGGTAGCCTGCCCGGCAAGTTGTGCATGTACGATCAAACTCCCGGCATTCACCGGCAAGCCGCGCGAGATTCGCCGCACGAGATGGCGTGCTAGTTCGAGACCCGCTTCGTGTCGAAAGGTGCGCGGCGATGCGCCATATTGCTCGCGGAACACCCGGCTGAAATACGCGGGATCGTTGAAACCCCAGCGGAAACAGACATCGGCAATCGAAACCTTTTCATACAGCGGATTCACCAACTCCGCGCGGCAGCGCTCCAGCCTGCGCGAGCGCAAGTAGATCGAGAAATTCTGTCCGACCGCTTCGAACAGCTTCTGCAAATAGCGCGGCGAGACGCGCTCTTCTTTGGCTATGGACGTGAGCCCCAGATCGGGGTTGGCGAGATTGCCCTCGATGGTCCGGCACACTCGCGAGAAGATCGCGGCCTGAGAGGGCGTGAGCCCGCTGAAACTGCCTTCCTTGTCGTGAGCGGCGAGACTGGCCACCAGAAATTCCGCGAGCGCGAGTTCGAGGGGTCGCAACTCGTCGAGCGTCAATGTTTCCACGCTTTCAGCAATCGAGCGCAGAAAGCCGGAGAACACGTGACCGATGCCGGCCTCGCCTGGCAAACGCCCGGCACGTAGCGAGAATGGTGTAAGAAGGCGTGCATTGATGGCGGATCGGGGCACGCGGATGGCGAACGCACGGAAGTCGGATGGGTACGCCAGGTGGGCTTCCTCGCGCGACGACGCATAAATGATATCGCCGGTTGCAATCCGCGCACGCACGCCGTCGGCGACGAGCGTTGCGCCGCCGTCGAGATGCAGCACGATCATGAGACTGTCGGCGCCGTCGACCTTGAACTCGATGGTTTGCGCGAATGCGGCCAGCGCGATCAGCTCAAAGCCGCTCGTCGACCTGCGCGACGTAATGGTTCCATGCAATGGGCGCCCGGCAACAAGAGGCGCGCCGCAGTGCAGCCCGAGCCGGTCGAGCGCCTCGGTCCATGCGCGCAGGCGATCTCTTTCGGCGTACGACTCGGTGGTGAAACGCAGTAAGTCCAACCTGGGCTCCCGGACGCTGACGAACGTCAGCCGAATGATTCAAAGGCAATGTCCGTGCCATTGATAATGACGCCGCTAGCGCTGCGGCGCGCGGTAACGGTGCGTGGATGCACCGTTACCGCGCGCGCACGCACTGCTCACACGCGAGGCTTTTTCTTAGGAGGAAAGACGCTGCGAGGGATCTTGCAGTGAATGCCCTGACGGCCGTCGACGACCTGGGTCACGGAGAAATCCGCGGCGACGCTCATCAGCGAATACGCATCGTCACGCGAGAGGCCTTGCTGCTCGGTGAGCAACAACAACATATCGCGTGAAGCGTTTTTGGTCGCGATGTTGAGATCTTCATCGAAGCCGTGGACGATCCAGAAGTCCGGTGTTTCCAGCAGCGGCGAGGGAAACGCGAAGTCGCGCCGCAGCACGATCTGGAACATTACATTGAGCGATGCCTCGATCGCGGTGCCGCTGATCTCGCCATCGCCTTGCGATACATGCGGATCGCCAATCGAGAACAACCCGCCGTCCACGGCGACCGGGTAATACATGGTCGAACCTGCGCCGATGCGCCAGTTATCGATATTGCCGCCATGCGCACCCGGCGGCACGGTGCTCACACGGCCCGCCACATCGGGCGCGACGCCTGCTGTGCCCAGATGAGGGCGCACGGGCACGCGAATGCCATCAAGCGCGAGCTCGCGGCAGCAGTCGCGAATCTCCGAACGCTTGCCCGGCACCAGATATTTGCCGGGATAGTCATACGCATAGAGCGCGTGAGCCGTGTTTGAAGCCTGATCGAGTTCGTAGATCGTGACGCGCTCTTTCTCGAAATCGGTGAACAGATGGCCCCAGTGCGCCGCGAGATTCGAGCCGTAGTTGAAGCGCGGGGTCATTTGCAGATAGCGCACTTCGAGCAGATCGCCGGGTCTGGCGTCGCGCACGAAGATCGGACCCGTCATCAGATGCACGCCAGGCGCGCGATCGGACTCGGGAATCGTGTCGTAGAGGGCACGCACCTTGTCATCCATCATGAGGTCAGGTGCGTCACCTGCATGATGCGTGATCGCTTCGGCGCGAATAAAGTCGCCGCTATCGACAATCAACGCGGGCGCTAGCGCCGCATCGAAATATCCCCAATGAACATTTTTCTGAATGGCAGGCAAGTCGTAAAGCATGCTTTCTAAAGCTCCGTAAGAGTGTCCAATGGATGCGGCGCGACTGATGACCGATCGTACGGGCGACAGAATTGACAGACTTGGTTGACTGCGTACAAAAGCTTGTGCGTGGACGAATCTGCTTCGCGTCACTCCGCTTGGGGAGTCTTGCGATGTCCGGGCGGAAACCATGCGGTGAACTTCCACGTGCGCCACGTCCTCGTTCAAATAATGCCGCGCGAATCCGACGCCCCCTGCAGGCAGACTTCCCCTTCATCACCGTACAAGGATTTGTGCGCACCGGGACAAGTCCGGGAAATTTCCTCCACCTACGCTTGCGCTGATGCGATGCAACAAGGCTTACATGGGGTAGGCCATTGACATCTGCCGCTAAGGGAGTCTTCCGGATGCATACCAAGCTCATTGAACACGGACCTAGCTTGCTCGACAAAGGTATTGGCTTTCGTCGCTGGCACGAGTTCGTCATCGGCGCCGTCTGTTTGCTGGCACTGTTGATATCGGGCCACGCAAAGGCCGCCGCACCGGCCGCGCCCGCCGAGTGCAAGGCGCTTCAGGCCCGGTATCCGCAATTCAAGGGGAAGTCGCTTGTCAACGCGATCAATCCCCACACACCTGGCTACGAAGCGCTGGATCCGAGCGACCCCAGCAAATACATCGGCTTTGATATAGACCTCGGCGAGACGATCGGCAACTGCCTCGGCTTCACGATGACGTACAAGCCGGTGACGTTCGCCGCGCTGTTGACGACGCTGCAAAGCGGTCAGGCTGACATTGTGATCTCCGACATCTATGCGACCGAAGAGCGCGCGAAGGCGGCGGACTTTATCACCTACTCGAAGGTGTTCGACGGCGTTCTCGTCGCAAAGGGTAATCCGAAGAAGATCACGGGAATCAACCCGACCATGTGCGGTACCACGGCCGCGGAAAACACCGGTTATGTCGAAGTGCCTCTGATCCAGAATCTTGGGCCGGCCTGCAAGGCGGCCAACAGGCAGGAGGCCGCGATACAGCTTTACGACAACAACGCGAACTGCATTCAGGCGATCCTCTCGGGTCGCGCCGATACGTACATCAACGACGTGAACACGGTGGACCAGGCAGTGAAGGCGTATCCGGACAAGCTCGAAAAGGCGAGCGCGGTGACGCTGCCGTACTCGGTCGGCATCGCCGTACCGAAGGACAAGCCGGAATTTCGCGCGGCCGTGATGGCGGCGCTCGTGGCGATCCAGAAGGCGGGCATCGAGGCTGAGTTGCTGAAGAAGTGGTCGCTTGGCGCTGAAAATCTCGAAACACCCAAACTGATCGTGTCGAACTGATGGAACTGTTTCTGCATTATCTCGGCTTGCCGTATCTGCTGCGCGGCATCGGCTTCACGATCGCGGTGACGGTCCTCGGGCTCGCCGGCGGTGTTGTCGTAGGGCTGGTGCTCGTAGCGATGCAGCTGAGCAGGGTCGGCCCGTTAGCGGCGCTCGCGCGCGGTTATACGGTGATCTTCCGCGGTACGCCGCTCATCCTGCAACTTGTTTTCGCGTATGACGCGCTACCACATATCGGGCTGAAGCTGAGTGCAATCGGCGCCGCCGGTCTCGCGCTCGCAGCAAACGAGGGACCGTTCATTGCGGAGATCCTGCGGGCGGGCGTGCTCGGCGTCGAACGCGGCCAACTGCTCGCAGGACAGGCGCTTGGCATGACACCGTCCGTCCTGATGCGCCGCGTGATCGCACCGCAGGCAATCCGTGCAATCGTGCCGGCGCTTGGCAACGAATCGGTCAGCGCGTTGAAGAACTCATCGCTGGCCTCGGTGATCGCCGTCGATGAGCTGACGTTGCGCAGCACGCAGCTCGCCTCGTCGACGTTCGACTTCTTCTCGATCTTCTTCGCATCCGGGCTGATGTACCTGATCCTGACGGGGGCGGTTGCCGTAATCCAGTTGATCGCGGAAGCCGCGCTCGATCTCGATCGCCCCGTTTCCGGGAGGGTCGCGCGTGTATGGCCGTGGCGCCGTGCCGTTGTGGCGGAAGATACAGCGGCTGGCGCGCGAGCGGCGCCGCAGCCCGAGCCGCTCACTGCCGATCTGCTTCGCGGGAGCGGCCCGCCCACGCGCAGACGGGCGTACAGGCGGGCGGAACATGTAAAGCGCCAGGCGGAACTTGCCCGGCAGGGCGCAGCGGTGCAGGTGAGCGCCTTGCGCAAACAGTACGGCAAGCAGACAGTGCTTGATGGATTCGACCTGACGGTTCGCTTCGGTGAAGTCGTCGTGGTGCTCGGGCCGAGCGGCTCAGGCAAGAGCACGCTGCTCCGCTGCATCAACCACCTCGAACACTGGGACGCGGGCGAAATCCGCATTGACGGAAGGCGCGTTGGCTTTCGCGCCGACGGCCGGCCAATGACGCAGCACGACATCGCGAACGAGCGCGCGAGCATCGGCGTCGGCATGGTGTTTCAGCACTTCAATCTGTTCAGTCACCTGAGCGCGTGCGAGAACATCGCGGGGCCTTTGCGGTGGGTGCATGGCATGGAGCCCGCCGACGCGGAGCGCCGCGCACACGAGTTGCTCGAACGCGTCGGTCTCAGTCATCGCGCCCACGCGTTGCCGCGCCATCTTTCTGGCGGGCAGCAACAGCGTGTTGCGATCGCCCGCGCGCTGGCTCCCAATCCTCGCGTGCTGCTGCTCGATGAACCGACGTCCGCCCTAGACCCGGAGCTCGTCGGCGAGGTGCTAGACGTGATCCAGCGGCTCGCGATCGAAGACGGACTGACCATGATCATCTCCACCCATCAATTGCGTTTCGCCGATCAGGTTGCCGATCGCGTCGTCTTTATGAGCGGCGGCATGGTCGTCGAAGAGGGACCTGCGCACGATGTGCTCACGCATCCGAGGCATCCTTTGACGAGTCGCTTTCTGAGCGTGATGGGCGCTGACAGTGGGTTCGAAGTCGCGTCATAGGCGCGGTAGCGCTTCGTCGCAAGCATCAACCCGGTGGTCAGTCGCGCGTGCCTTGCAGCAATCATTTGTCACTGCCGCGGCGCAAGCCGCACGCGCTCGCCTGCGCTGCTTCGCGCAGATGCGATCGACATGCCCATGCCGAGCAGCGTCAGACAGACGACGGGCACCAGCATCGGGGCGCTCGCGTTGCCCGCGACCTTGCCGATATAGGGCATCAGGTTCTGCGCGAAAAAGCCGCCAAGATTGCCGATCGAATTGATCGCCGCGATGCTCGCCGCAGCACGGGCGCCTGTGAAGTATCGCGGCGGCAGCGACCAGAAGCACGGATAGAGCAGCGGAATGCATGCCCCGCCCAGCACGAGCGCGGCAAATTGCAGCGGCAGGCCCGGCAGCACGAGACTGAGCGCGAAGCCGATCACGCCGACGCCTGCCACCATCGCCATCGCCTTGAGTACCACGCCCTCGCGTTTCAGCTTCGCGGGCAGCCACAGCAGAAGCAGCGCGGAGAGCATCCACGGAATCATGTTGAGCAGGCCGTTGAGCGACGAATGCGAGACGCCGCCGCTTTTCAGCAGCGTCGGCAGCCAGTACGTCACGCCGTAAAGCGAAGTGGACATCAGCATGTAGCCGCACGCGAACATCAGCACGCGTTTGTCGACGAGCGCCCGCCACGGATGCCCGGCGGCCGCTTGCGCCGGCGCCTCGCGCCGGAGTGCCGCGATCATCAGGGCTTTCTCGTCGTCCGACAGGAACGGCGCGCGTTCGACGGACTCAGGCAGGAAGCGCAACGCAACGAGTGCGACGAGGACGGCAGGTATCCCCGTTGCGACAAACACCCATTGCCAGCCGGCGAGACCGAGGTTGCCGTCCAGCGACAACAGCAAGCCACCCGCGAGCGAGCCGAGCATGTTGGCAAGCGCGCTGCCCAAGGTGAAAAAGCCGAGCATGCGCGTCCGATGACTCTGCGGAAACCAGAGCGTCAGATAGAAGATCACGCCCGGATAGAAGCCAGCTTCGGCGACACCCAGTGCAAACCGGAACACATAGAACAGTCCCGTCGAATGCGTGAACGCCATCGCCACGGTGATGGCGCCCCAGGTCGCCATGATGCGCGCGAGCCACAGGCGCGCGCCGAAACGATGTAGCGCAAGCGTGCTCGGCACCTCGAAGATCAGGTAGCCGATAAAGAACAGCGACGCGCCCAGACCATACGACGCTTCCGACATCCCCAGCGCGTGCACCATCTGCAGCTTGGCAAAGCCGACGTTCTGCCGGTCGATGAACGCGATCAGGAACATCACGATCAACAGCGGCATGAGCCGCCAGGCAACTTTTTTCACGACTGCCTGCTCGGCAACCAGAGTTTGGCTCACAATCAATCTCCGTTTAAGAATTCATATATATGTTTTGTTGAATCGGCGTTTGCAACAATGCGTGGAAACCCGAAACGTGCACAAATACGTGCGTTTACGGGTTATTACCGATCCATCATCGACCGTGCATGTGAAATCATATATATGAATTTGATGGAGACGAAAATGCCTGCCGAGGACCGGTTGCCCCGTTACCAGCGTCTGCGCGACGAAATGGTTGCCCTGATCGCGGCCCGCCATTGGCGGCCGGGTGAAGCGATCCCCACCGAGCAGGCGCTCGCCAGCAGCTACGACGTCGCTGTCGGGACGGTTCGCAAGGCCGTCGATCTGCTCGTCGCGGAAGGCTTGCTGGAGCGCTTCCAGGGCAGGGGGACGTTCGTGCGACGCGCGAGCTTCGACAGTTCGTTGTTCCGTTTCTTCCGCTTCCAGACACGGCAGGGCGAACGGCGCATTCCGGAGAGCCGCATCTTGCGCCGCGAGGTCGTCGACGCACCGTCGGCCGTTGCCGCGATTCTGCAAATTTCGAACAGTGCGCGCGTGATCCAGATGTCGCGCCTGCGGTTGATCGACGGCGTGCCGATGCTCGCCGAAGAAATCTGGCTGCCCTACGTACGCTTTGCCGCGTTTGCGCAGATGGACCTGAATGACGTGGGTGACCTGCTGTACCCGGTGTACGAGGCGCAGTGCAATCAGGTCGTGGCGTCCGCCACGGAAACACTGACCGTCGAAGCGATTGGCCCGTTGCATGCGCGGTTGTTGCACATCGAGCCGGGTACGCCGGCTGTCGTCATCGAGCGTCTTGCGTACGGCTATGACAGGCAGCCGCTCGAATGGCGCCGCTCGCGCGGGCCCGCCAGCGAATTCATCTATCAGGCCGAGATCCGCTAGCGGTCGCGCCTTAACAAATACGTCGTCCCCACGCAGGAACGGCGACCCAGGAGACAGCGATGTTCAAATGGTTCAGCGAGATCTCAGGTAACGAACGCCGGACGTTCTGGGCGTGCTTCGGCGGATGGGCGCTCGATTCGCTCGACGTGCAGATGTTCAGCCTCGTGATTCCGGCGATCATCGCCGAATGGTCGATCAACCGCACGCAAGCGGGACTTGTCAGCGGCGTCACGCTGGTGGCGTCGGCGCTGGGCGGCTGGATCGCGGGAATGCTGTCGGACCGGCTGGGACGCGTGAAGACACTGCAATGGACCGTCGCGTTTTTTTCAGTGTTCACGTTCCTGTGCGCGTTTGCGCAGAATTATCCGCAGTTTCTGGTGCTGAAGACGCTGCAGGGGTTTGGCTTCGGCGGAGAATGGGCCGCGGGCGCCGTGCTGATGGCCGAGACGATCCGCAACGAACATCGCGGCAAGGCGATGGGCAGCGTGCAGAGCGCATGGGCCGTCGGTTGGGGCGCGGCAGTGCTGCTCTATGCGTTGATGTTCTCGTTGCTGCCTGGCGATACTGCGTGGCGTGTGATGTTCGGGATCGGCATCGTTCCCGCGCTGCTGATTCTGTACGTCCGGCGCGGCGTGCAGGAGCCCGCTGCACCCGCGCACGCGGTGCGCGACGCGCGCGCGCGTCAACAGGAGCGCACGCCTGGCGGCGTCGCCGGCATCTTTTCTCCGCAAGTGCTGCGCATGACGATGATCGGCGCACTGCTTGGCGTTGGCGCGCACGGCGGCTACTACGCGCTGATGACCTGGCTGCCGACCTTTCTCAAGAGCGAGCGCCACCTGTCGGTGCTAAGCACGGGCGGCTATCTCGCCGTCGTAATCGTCGCGTTCTTCTGCGGGTGCCTCGTGAGTGCGCAGCTGCTGGATCGGATCGGACGCCGCAAGACCATTCTCACGTTCGCGATCTGCTGCGTGATTACGGTGACTGCCTATCTGTTTCTTCCGCTCGGTAATACCGCGATGCTGTTCTTCGGATTTCCGCTCGGTTTTTTTGCAGCCGGCATTCCGGCGAGCATGGGCGCGTTGTTCAACGAGTTGTATCCGCGCGGCATGCGCGGCACGGGCGTGGGGTTCTGCTACAACTTCGGTCGTGTCGTATCGGCGGGATTTCCGGTGCTCGTCGGGCATATGTCTGCAAATATGTCGCTCGGGACGGCGATCGGCATCGATGCGGGTCTCGCCTACGCGATTGTCGTGCTGTCCGTGCTTATGTTGCCGGAGACACGCGGCCGCGCGCTTGGCGAAGCCGCGCTCGATCCGGAACACACCGGCGCGCTCTCCCACGCGCAAAGGCATTGATGCGCGGAGCGCTGGCGCGCAACCGCGCAGCACCTGTGATGAAGGAATGTTCATGATGGAGAAGTCGGCGACGGGCGCGAGCCACGGGCAGACGGCGTATCGTCCGGCCCGCATCGCATCTGTCGATACCCATGCTCATGTATTCGAGCGAGGCTTGCCGCTCGTCCGGCAGCGACGCTATGCGCCCAGCTACGATGCCCCGCTCGACGCCTATCTTGCGCAACTGGATACGCACGGCGTATCGCACGGCGTGCTGGTGCAGCCCAGCTTTCTCGGCACCGATTGCAGCTATCTGCTCGATGCGCTGCGCCGCGCGCCGCAGCGGCTGCGCGGCGTCGCGGTGATCGAGCGCGATTGCCATATCGACGCGCTCACGGAGATGGCAAGGGCGGGCATTGCAGGGATTCGGCTAAACCTGATCGGGCATGCGGATCTGTCGCTCGACAGCTGGGTGAGCGCGCAAACGCTCGCGCATGTTCGTGCGCTGAAATGGCATGTCGAAGTGCATGCGGAAGCTGCGCGGCTGCCACGCATCGTCGAGCCGCTTCTGGACGCTGGCGTGAATGTCGTCGTCGATCATTTCGGCCGGCCCGATCCCGATAGCGGCATACGTGACGCGGGCTTTCGCCGTCTTCTGGAACTGGCGGAGACGCGGCGCGTGTGGGTGAAGATATCGGCGGCATATCGGAACCGGCGCCAGCTTCGCCCGAATGACGATGACGCGCACGAGGCCTTCCGTCTTCTGAAAGCGGCCTTCGGCCTGCATCGCCTGATGTGGGGCAGCGACTGGCCGCACACGCAGTTCGAAGCGGACGAGAGTTTTGCTCACGCGCTCGCACTCCTGCGGGCGCTGCTTCCCGTTGACGAAGAGCGAAAGGTTGTCCTGGCAGACACACCTGCAAGACTTTATATGTTCGAGAAGTGTGATTCCCCTGGCGCACTACAAGGGAAGGTTGGCTAAAACGCCTTCCTGAAAGCATTCGCGCGAACTTCCTGTGGCAGTGGCGGCACAGACAAAGTGCCGTTAATGTCTTTGCAGGTGCGCTTGAATTGCGTGCGCATCGAGAGCCGAGAGATCTTCGTCAATCTCTTCGAAAATCAGGCGACGCGTCTCCTCGCTCAAACGTGCGCGCAGCATCCCGAGAAACTTCGGCTCGACGGCAAGCCGCAATCGCTGATACCGCTGATGAAGACGCCCCTGTTCGATGTAGTCGGCGACGGTCTTGGCGAATTTTTCGCGATCTTTCTCGCTTAGCGCCTGTCCACCAGCGACGACATTGACGATGTCTTCGATTTCCCGCAAATCCAGTTTGAGTCCCGGTGTCTCGAAGATCCTTGCGCGGCTGCCGTCGGCAACGACAACCCAAGTATTGACAGCCATGATGCGCCTCTCAGTGTGATTGGTCGCTGGCCCGGCGGGCGCCGCCAATCGTCGCGTTACGCTGGCGAGCTCGCCGGTCAGCAACACGCTATCTCCAACGCCCATCGACAACGGACCGTGGGGCCTCCCCTCGCTCCTGCGCGAGCGATGGATAATCGGTATAGCCCCGCTCGCCGCCTCCGTAGAACGTGGACGGATCCGGCGAATTGAGTGGAGCGCGCGACCGCAAGCGTTGCGGGAGGTCGGGATTGGCGATGAACAAGCGTCCGAACGCGATCAGGTCCGCGTTGCCGTCCTCGAGCCATCTTTCCGCACTGCCGCCGTCGAACCCGCCCGCAACCATCAACACGCCACGATACGTGCGGCGTACCATCTCGCTCATGCGTTTCGCGCG
Source organism: Paraburkholderia sp. XV (assembly GCF_020177535.1). Classification (NCBI taxonomy): domain Bacteria; kingdom Pseudomonadati; phylum Pseudomonadota; class Betaproteobacteria; order Burkholderiales; family Burkholderiaceae; genus Paraburkholderia; species Paraburkholderia sp. XV. The sequence goes on from NZ_JAGUUD010000036.1 coordinate 40,386, forward strand.
CTCCATGAAAGCGGCATCCTCACCGGTCGCCGCCAGCGCGGGATTCACGATGTGCAAATAAGCCAGCCCGTATCGATTGAGCTTCTCGATGACGTAAGAAAAGGTCGCCTCGGGATCGTCATCATGCATGTCGTTGAAGGTGCCGAGAGGGGACAGCCGGACGCCGACCTTTTCCGGTCCCCATACTTCGCAAACCGTTTCGATCACCTCGAATAGCAGCCTGGCCCGACGCTCGCTCGATCCGCCGTATTCGTCCGTGCGGCGGTTCGTGCCGGACAACAGAAACTGATCGAGCAGATACCCGTTCGCTGCGTGCACTTCGACGCCGTCCATACCGGCAGCCTTTGCGTTGCGAGCACCTCTGAAGTACTGGCGCGCGAGATACGGCATCTCTTCGACCTGCAGCGCGCGAGGCGTGACGCAGGGTGCGAGGACACCTTCGCCGCGCTCGTTCTCGATGAACGCCTCCGCTTTCGGCAGAACAGCAGAGGGCGCAACGGGCAGCATTTCATCGGGCTGCAACGACGGGTGCGATATGCGTCCTACGTGCCACAACTGCATGAACATCAACCCGCCCGCCTGGTGCACGGCGTCCGCCACCCGCCGCCAGCCTTCGACCTGCTCACGACTATGGATGCCAGGCGTCCATGCATAGCCCTGTCCCTGCATCGACACCTGCGTCGCCTCGCTGATGATGAGCGCGGCCCCTGCGCGCTGCTCGTAATAGCAGGCGTTGAGCTGCGACGGTATATTGCCTGGTCGGCTCGCGCGCGAACGCGTCAGGGGCGCCATCACGACACGATGCCGCAGGGTGTAGGGGCCGACTTTTACGGGCTCGAAGAGCTTGCGCAGCGGGACTTTCTCGTCGCGCTGCCCGGCGTCCCCGGGTGCGATTTCCGTCTCTGGCATATTCGCTCCTTGTGTCTTTGATTCGGCCCGAAAAGTCCTGCCATAGACGCGTCAGTTTGTCGGCGTCAGATCACATCGAAAATGTTGCCGCCTGGTACCGACGACGACTGAGTTTGCGTCTTCGCAGGTTGTTCGGGTTCGGGGTGAACGGCGATTGGGTCGCTCGCAGGAAAGGTCTCTTCGAGCGCTTCGTCGAGTTGTTCATCCGGGGTCATCGGCGCTTCGTGCGCCGCGATATTCGGCTTCTGGACGTCGACGCAACTTGCCTTTGTCATATAGCGCTCCATAAGGGAACCAGCTTCAATGTCGAACTGCGCGTCGACGTGATCGACGTCCACGTCGAATAATCCGCTTGAATTATCAGGGTGCCGATCCGGCCCAAATGCGAACTTCAACAGTATTCAAGATCGCAACCCTGACGCAGGGCTGCGATGCTTACGCTGTCGTATCACTGCTGTTCATGCTCTCTAGCGCCTTTCTCAGGCGTTCTTCCTGATCGTTCGTGAGTGATGTCTTTAATACCTTCCCACCGAAAGGCTTCAGCTCCGGCAGGACCTTGTCGAAATTCACGCGACGCACGAGGATGAACAGCGCCGACGAACCCGGCTCAATGTTCTGGCCCGTCGAACGCATGAAATCGTCGTCGATTCCATAGTCCGAGAGCGCGCCCGACAATGCGCCCGTGCCAGCGCCAATGGCCATGCCCGTTGCCAGCCCGGCGAGGGGATTGAGCAGCATCAGCCCAACCAGACCACCAAATAGACCACCCCAGGCCGCGCCACTGACAGCGCCGATCCTGACGAGATCGACGGCCTGCTTGAGGTGTACCTTGCCCTTCGCGCTACGGACCACGACGCAGGCATCCTCCAGATCAATCAGATGTTCCTTTTGCATCTGTCGGAGTTTGGTCAACACCTGGTCGGCTGTCTCTTCGCCTTTGAAACTTACAACGACTAGATCGCTCATCGATTTTCTCCTCTATTCTCCGGGAATAAACCAAGGCTCTTGCGCAGCATGATTGAGTCGGGCTCAGCGCCGCCCGCGAGCCCGTCGACCGCGCCGCGAAGCAGTTGCGGTGCCAGCCAACCTCGCATATGCCGCCCGGCGCACACCCTGGGACTTTAACGGGGCCATCGACGCGACGACGATGGCATCAAGACTAGATTCTTGCGGCTTGCACGTCTTCCTCGTTCCTGCAGGACGTGTCGGATATCTGCAGCTTCGGCTGCGCGGCTTTCGGATGTGAACGTGACGAACGAGATCAAGCCGAAGGGCAAGCTCGAAGAACTCAAACACGAGATCGAGGATGCGCTTTCCAGAAAATGACTAACCACCAACGTTTCGGTGGGCAAGCCGGAATGTGCGAGGCGTCATACCCGTATATCGATGAAACACGTCGGTGAAATGCTGCTGGGTCTGGAAACCGGCGTGCGCGGCAACCTCAACCAGGGGAAGCGTGTCCTCGCACAACATCGTCCTCGCAAACTTCACTCGTTCGAGGGTCACGTACAGATGGGGCGGGTTACCTGTCGCTGTTTTGAAAACGCGTGCGAAGTTCGAGGCACTCATGTGCACCAGCGCTGCGAGTTGCTCGACTAAAATGGCTTCGGCTATGTGCTCATGAATGAAGAGGTGAATGCGAGTCAGCATTCGACGCGTAAGTGGCGAGTCCGGCTGTGCCGAACCAGCACAGTGTCCGTAGCGTAAGGCAATGTGCATCGAGATGACATCGGCAAACGCGTCGGCGCAGGCGGCGTCGATGAGATCCGCATTATGCAAGGCGCCCAATGTATCCACGGTCTCGCGCAGGAAGGGGTCCCAGGACGTAGACCATTTCGGGACCGCGCAAAACGCCTCTTGCGAGACTTGCCCAAGTACGCCTGATTCGAGCGCGATAACCCATCCGTTGGGAGCGCTGTCCGCGATCGTGTCCAACCTCGCCATCGTGGGGATAACTGCGGTAAAAGGTGCACCTATCAGGATAGAGTGACTCCTGCCGAGGTCGTCGCAGCCGGCGGCGCGCACAACGGTGGGGCCTGTCGGTACAACAAGCTGAAATCCAGGCATCAAAGTCCGTCCGCGGTCGGTAAAAGCGACATGCATCGGTTGGCATCGTAATCCGCGAGCCGTGGCCAATCTCGTAGCCTGGTTCATCATAGTCAGGATTCTCTTTTCCACCTTGGGCTTATCGAAAGCTTATGCCGTAGTTCAGCGGTGCTTAAGATGTATTAGTCATTTGGGCAGAAGCGACCTCGCGCCGTTGGACCGCTGTTGAGCTGTCCCTGCGCTGCTCAGGCGATGCGCGACCGGTGGTAGCGGGATTCAAACCTACACATCCTTCAGACTCGAGTCGGCGTGCTCACGCGCTTTGCGTCAAAGACCACGCGTCGCAAGCGATGTGCGCGCACGCGCGGGCAGAAGTTCAGGCTCGGCAAAACCTTACGAACACAGAATCGCGAAAAGCATGGCAGAAACGCGAAAGAACGGCAGATGCATGGAGCCTAGACTGAAGCTCATCACCTGACGTACACGTGGAGTCCTGCATGGATGAACTGCTTGGGCGCGCTTGGTGGATGCTCATTCTGCGCGGCACAGTAGCGCTGTTGTTCGGCACACTGGCGTTATTCTGGCCCGGTCTTACTCTTCTTCTGCTCATCGCCCTCTTTAGTGTGTATGCGATTGCCAGCGGCGTTGTCGCCATTGTCGCGGCCATCCGCTACCGGGCGACGCACGGCAGCTGGTGGGTGCCCTTGCTGCTCGGCATCTGCAGTGTCGGCGCCGGCGTGATTGCCGCGTTGGTCCCGGGCATTACCGCCCTCGTGCTGGTCGCCGTAATCGGCGCGAACGCGATTATCACCGGCGTGTTGGATCTGATCGCAGCAACGCGTCTGCACCGGCGCCTGCGCAATGCGTGGATGCTAGTGGTGACAGGTGTACTGTCCGTGCTTTTCGGCATCTTCGTGTTGCTCTTTCCGGGCGCCGGCGCACTAGCGCTCGTCTGGCTGATCGCCGTGTATGCGTTGTTCACGGGCGCGCTGCTAGTCGTAATCGGCATCACTGCGCGTGCCTGGCGCCATGACGACCTGACCAGCCAGACACACGCACCATTGCATCCGTGAATGCATCGCTCACGGGCGCTCGTGGGTTACACAGTGAAACCCGCGGGTGATGCTGCGCCAGGTCCTGCCACAGGTCTGGCACTGGCGCACCTCACGTAAGGAGAATCATATGGCTCTGGATCTCGACAAATGGAACCCGTTCCGGTTTTTGCGCTCGCACGCGCAAAAAGGCGCATCCGGCCGCGCCGACGCGCCGCGCACCGGTCAGCAAGGCGCCCAGCAAAACGCGCAACAGACTGGCACACAAACGGGTAACGGGGCGCCGATGGAATTCGGTGCTGCGCCCGTATCACTTGCGACTGCCAGCTGGCCGCTGCCTGACCCGATTCATCTGCTAACCGAATTGATCCGCGATCCGTTCGGAGGTCGTGGACCGCTCGGAAGCTGGTTCGGCGACTTCAGCGCGAGCGAGTTTCAACCGCGGATCGACGTCACCGACGAAGGCGACGCACTGCGTGTCGTCGCCGAGTTGCCGGGCATGAACCGTGACGACGTCGAACTCGAAGTGATAGACGACATGTTGATCGTGAGCGGCGACAAGCGCTTCGAATCGACGCGCGAAGAACAGGGATGCTATCGGGTCGAGCGGTCGTTCGGACATTTTCAGCGCGCAGTCCCACTGCCCGCGGGCATCGATCTCGACCGGGCAGAGGCCAGATTTGAAAACGGCGTGCTGACGCTGCGCGTCCCCAAAGCGGCCGGAGAACCGGCAGCGAAACGGCGCATTGAGATCAAATGACACGATCCGTCAGCGTGGAACTGGTCGGCTTGACGGCGCGAGTTGTGCGCGCCCGTCTGCCCGCCGGCGACGCGACAACCTGCTGGGGCGTTATACCTTGCATGATGACCCGACGCATATCCATTGGAGAGGACACGTTGCATTGCCTTCCGCTGTTGGTACTGCACGATGAATCAGTGCGCTGGCCGACGCGACGAAGAACGATGGGATTCGCCTGAATCGCTTCGAGTGCAGCGCGAGCCCGGCACGCGAACAAGGCGAGCCCGGAACAGGTAGCCGAACAAACAGCGGAACAAATAGCGGAACAGGTATTTTTCACCCACCCGATAGCCGCGCGGGAAGCAATTTCCGCACGGACGAAAAGGAGATCATCATGGCTGAGTGCAGCGTCTGTGGAAGGCCCGCAACCTCACAGATCACGATCACCGAAAACGGTCAGCGCCGTCAGCTGATGCTGTGCAATGAGCACTACATGGAGTTCATGACGCGCAATCAGCGCCACCTGTCGCCGCTCGAGTCCCTCTTTCATGGCGGATTGTTCGACAGTCTGTTCGACGACATGTGGCCGCAGATGGAAAGCGGCCGAGGTACCCGGTTCACCGGGCCCTCGGCTGGACAATCCGGCGGCGCAAATAAGGGTGCAGCGGCCGGCAGCGGACAGACGGGCGATTCAGCAGGCGCACAGCCAGGCGGCCGTACACGCCGGCATCGCCGGGCGCGTGAAGCGGTGGACCTGCAGACGTACCTGAGCCAGAGCGGTCTGGACCGCCTGCAAGCGGCAGCCCAAGCCGCGGTCGAATATGGCAAGAACGAAGTCGATACGGAACACCTGTTGCTGGCGCTTGCCGATAACAATGTGGTGCAGGAAATCCTGCGCGAATTCAAGCTTGATTCTGAAGAGATCAAGAAGACCATCGACCAGAGCGCGCCGCGCGGCACCCGCAAGGAGCCCAGCGACAACGAGCAGATCGGCGTGTCGCCGCGCGCGAAGAGTGCGCTGGAAAATGCGTTGAAGGCGTCGCTGGAACTGGGTCACAGCTATGTCGGACCCGAGCACATCCTGATTGGGCTCGTCGAGGAAGAAGACGGCTTTGCAGGTGAATTGCTGCGCAAGCTCGGGCTGTCGCCGCAATCGCTGCGGCAAAAAGCAGTCAACGTGGTCGGCAAGGGTGCCGAAGACGGCAAGGTGGAAGGCCGTTCCACCACGCCCACGCTCGACAAGTACGCGCGCGATCTCAGCGCGCTTGCGCGCCAGGGCAAGCTCGATCCGGTGATCGGCCGCGACAAGGAAATCGAAACGACCATTGAAGTGCTCGCGCGGCGGCGCAAGAACAATCCCGTGCTGATCGGCGAACCCGGCGTGGGTAAGACCGCTATCGTCGAAGGTCTGGCGCAGCGCATTGCTCAGGATCAGGTGCCGGAAGTGCTGCGCGGCAAGCGCGTGGTCGAACTGAATATCAATAGCGTGGTGGCTGGCGCGAAGTATCGTGGCGAGTTCGAGGAGCGCGTCAAGCAGGTACTGGATGAGATCATCGAGAACCAGGACCGCCTCGTTGTTTTTATCGACGAACTGCATACGATTGTCGGCGCGGGCCAGGGCGGCGGCGAAGGCGGCCTCGATATCGGCAATGTCTTCAAGCCTGCGCTCGCTCGCGGTGAGTTGCACCTCGTGGGTGCGACCACCTTGAACGAATACCAGAAATACATTGAAAAGGACTCGGCATTGGAACGGCGCTTTCAGCCCGTGACGGTGCCTGAGCCTAGCGTCGAGGAAACGATCGAGATCCTGCGCGGCCTGCGCGACCGGCTCGAAGCACATCACAAGGTGAAAATTACCGAAGAGGCGATCGCTGCAGCGGCAAAACTTTCGGATCGCTACATCGCCGCACGCTTTTTGCCAGACAAGGCAATCGACTTGCTCGATCAGGCCGCCGCCCGCGTGCGCATTTCGTCGAATTCGCGTCCGCAACCATTGCACGACGTCGAGGCGAGCATTCGCCGCATCAGGCAGGAACAGGACGCGGCCAGCGCTGCAAAGCAATTCGATAAGGCCAAGGAACTGGAAGGACAGCTCGTCGCGGAACAACAACGCCTGCATGAAGCCACTGAAACATGGAAGAAGGAGCGCGGCACCAGTTCGCAGGAAGTGACGGCGGAAGACATTGCGCAAATCGTATCGTCCCTCACGGGCGTACCGGTAGCCGAACTCACGGCCGAAGACCGTGAAAGGCTGTTGCGACTGGAAGACCATCTGAAGGAACGCGTAGTCGGACAGGATGAAGCCGTCTCCGCAGTGGCCAAAGCGGTGCGGCTTTCGCGTGCCGGTTTGACGGAAGCCGGCAAGCCGACTGCGAGCTTCCTCTTCCTCGGGCCTACGGGTGTGGGTAAAACCGAACTCGCGAAGGCGCTGGCCGCTTCCGTGTTCGGCGACGAGAACGCGCTGGTGCGCATCGACATGAGCGAGTATTCCGAGCGTCATACGGTGGCGCGGCTGGTTGGGGCGCCCCCCGGATACGTCGGCTACGAGGAAGGCGGGCAACTCACCGAGCGAGTGCGGCGCAGGCCATATTGCGTGGTGTTGCTCGACGAGATCGAGAAGGCGAACTCGGAGGTGCACAACATTCTGCTGCAACTGTTCGACGAAGGGCGGCTCACCGACGGCAAGGGACGTCTGGTCGATTTCACCAACACGATCATCATCGCGACCAGCAATATCGGCTCGCAACTGATCCAGGACAACATGAAGGCCGACTCGAAGCAGCTCGGCTACCCTGAACTGCGTGACCGCTTGATGGAAATGCTGCGGCATCATTTCAGGCCCGAGTTTCTGAACCGGGTCGATGAAGTCGTCGTGTTCCATGCGCTGGGCAAGGAGCAGATTCGCCGTATCGTCGACCTGCAACTTGCACGCGTACGGCGTACCGCGCTGGCCCAAAACATCGATCTGTCGTTCGACGACGCGTTGCGCGATCATCTTGCACAGATCGGCTATGACCCCGAGTTCGGCGCGCGGATGCTCAAACGCAAGATCCGTCTTGAGGTGGAATCGCAACTCGCCGATGCGATGTTGCGAGGCGACGTGCGCGATGGCGACAAGGTCACCATGACCTACGACTCGGGGACGCGTTCTGTGCGTGTGCAGAAAGGAGCATCGCCCACAGAAGCAGAAGCGCGCAGCGACGCGTCAACGCAGGCACCGGCACATGCGTGATGCTGGCGCCATCAGGAATGCGACGCCCCCGCCCGCGCGGGGGCGCCGCCCTCACGATTCAAGTTCACCGGCCACGATCTCGTCGCGATAGCACCAGATCCACGTTTCGCCGGGTTCGATTGACCTGACCAGCGGATGACCGGTCGCGTGAAAATGCTTGCTCGCATGCCGGTTGGGCGACGAATCGCAACAGCCGACGTGTCCGCAAGAAAGGCAAAGCCGCAAATGTACCCACGGCTGGCCGAGCTTCACGCAGTCCTCGCAATAGTCGATGGACGTGTTGAGTATGCGGGCTTGGCCCAGGTGCGTGCAACCGGCGGTCATCATCGTGCTCCTCGGACAGGTGTGCGCAGACGCGCGGGGATCAAGGTTGCGCTCGCGCTCAGCTGCTATTCAGATAGCGATGCACCAGTGCCACAGCCATTGCCCCCTCGCCGACAGCCGACGCTACGCGCTTGATCGATGCGTGACGCACATCGCCCGCTGCGAATACGCCGGGCACACTCGTTTCCAGATGCAGTGGCGCGCGTTCGAGAGGCCAGTTCAGGTTCGCCCGATATTCCTGCAGATCGGGCCCGGTCACGAGATAGCCGCCTTCATCGCGAACGACGCCGACCTCCTGTGCCCATTCCGTCTGCGGCACGCCGCCAATGCAGACGAATAGCCAATGCGTTTTTGCCCTGCGGGACTGGGTGGTTCGCACATCGGTCAGCGTTATCTCCTGCAACACGTCGTCGCCAGCAAGCGCGGTAACTTCGGTGCACGTGCACACCTCGATGTTCGACGCCGATGTAATGCGATCCGCCAGGTATCGTGACAACGTGTTCTTGAGCGATGCGTCACGGACGAGCATATAGACGCGATTGGCGGACTGCGAAAAGTGCATGGCGGCTTGTCCCGCCGAATTGCCTCCGCCCACCACATACACGTCTTCGCCGTGGATCAACGCAGCCTCGCTGGCGCCGGCGCCGTAATAGAGGCCTGCGCCGAGAAAGCGCTCTTCACCCGCGAGGCCTAGCGTGCGATATGCCACGCCCGTCGCGCAGATGGAGGTGCGCGCCGTGATACGCGTGCCGTCTTCCAGATATACGATGCCCTGGCCGGGCGGAAACTCCGCGTGCACGCCAGCGCGCGCCAGCAGGATTTCAGCGCCGAATTTGACGGCCTGGTCGCGTGCCCGTTCAGCGAGTTCCGCGCCGCTCAGGCCCTGTGGAAAGCCGAGATAGTTCTCGATCTTCGAACTGCTGCCTGCCTGACCGCCCAATGCCCAGCGCTCCACCAGTACGGTATGCAGCCCTTCCGATGCGCCGTACACTGCGGCGCTCAATCCCGCCGGTCCTGCGCCGTAAATCGCAAGATCGTAGGCTTCACGAGAGGGACTCGCAAACCAGCCGAGCTTCTCGGTGATTTGCCTGATGGTCGGACATTCGAGCCGCGTGCCGTCGTGGAAAACGCAGACGGGCAGGCGCGAATCGGAAAGATGCTGCACGTGCGCCAGGTCCTCAGCTTCCTTATCGCTGCCCAGTTCGATCCACTCGAACGGTATGTCGCTGCGATGCAGGAAGTCGCGTATCGCGTAGCCCTGTGCGCTGCGCATGCGTCCATAGATCCTGACCATGAATATGCTATCCACTGTTGAGGACGTCACGACTTTGCATCGTATTCTCGCGCTTCACGAGCAGCCGGCCGCGCCGAGGTATCGCCAGGATATCGGCGCTTGGCCGTACTCAACCACTATAAGCGCATCGGAGGCGGGTGTCTTTCGCGAAACTGCCAGGTTTTGTCCCCTTTCCGCTGATCGTTCGATCACATCAGGTCGTGCGACTCGTCCAGCTTGCGATCGACAAAACGCATGCCCCATTCGATGCCATCGCGGACCGCCTCCTCCTGCGTAAGCCATTCCGGCTGAATCGTCTCCGGACGGAATTCGGCCACGCGGCTATCGGCATGGCGCACACTCACGGTCGCCTGCCACGCGCCGTATGCATTCCGCTCCGGGTGTACCGCGATCTCGTAGCCTCGATGCTCAAACACGTGCGTTTGCATGACCGGCTCCCGTTTCGTATGAAGGCGTCAATCTGGAAGCACGAACTCGCTGCGCATGTCTTCGATCGCCTTCTGGACATAATGTGCGCAATCTACGCCGAGGTCATTGAGCGGCACCATGTTCCAGTTGCGGCCGGATGCGTCGGGCGGATGCCGCTCTGGTAGCGGTATGCGCACCCGCAAAGCTCCCGGCACATCAGCGGCGATTTTCGTCACGCGGTTCTGCAGTTCGTCGCGGATCTGCTCGGCGGTTCGAACGGTCTTCGGCATCGGTCTGGCTCCTTCGATTGCACGTTCCAATCGTGACTGAATTCACTGAATGGCGCATACGTGCCTGCTGCGTGCGCATGCACCGACGACGCTTCAAGTTTAGTCGCTAATCCCGAGATGCACGGATTAGCGCGCGCTTTTGTGAACAGCATCAACGGAAGGCGCGCCGCAAAGCTGCTGATCGGAACGATGCGAAAGGGCACAAGGGCAACAAAGGCAACAAGGGCCACGAGGGCCCGATCCTCTCCTGGTCAGCCCGTGTCGCTTTGAGCAGCTATCCACAAAGAAGCCGCACAAACGCGAAAAACAGTAGCATGTGCATACGCGACTCGTGAATGGACTGTGCATGGCGCATGTGCACTCCATGCACGCGCAATGCGCTCGCGGCGCAACGACGGCTCTCCGGGAGTCAAATCATGGAAAGTAAGAAAAGCTGGTTACGCAGGGATATCGATGCGTTGCGTCTGCAGTGGGACATGCTCACCTTTTATGAACGATTCGAGCAGCTTGTCGCGCATGTGCTGAGCGTCGTGATTTCCATCATTATCCTCGTGTCGCTCTGGCAGTTGATTCACGCGGTGATTTCGTTGCTGGTTTCGGACGCGCTGAACCCGCTGGATCACGCGGTGTATCAGACCATCTTCGGGATGGTCATGACGCTGCTGATCGCGATGGAATTCAAGCATTCGATTACGCGCGTGATGGCGCGGCGCGATCACATCGTGCAGGTCAAAACGGTGCTTCTGGTTGCGCTGCTGGCTATTGCCCGCAAATTCATCATTCTCGATCCGGCCAGTGCGCCCGCCCAGATCGCGGCGCTTGCGTTTGCGCTGGTGGCACTGGGGAGCGTCTACTGGCTGATGCGGCAGCGTGATGACCCGGTCGACGCGGTGACGGCCGCGCAAGCAGAGCGTGATCCCGCGGTGCATACGCAGCGGCAGCAACGGGGACTGCCCCGCGAAGGCGGCCAACCCGACAAATGATCAGGGTCGCCGCGCTCGTCAGGTGGTGAGAGCGTAAGCCTTCAATCCGGTGGACGGGATTGATGATCGCGGCAAGTCCGGTCGCCTCCGGTTGTGCCCGGGACAGGCGCTTCGAGCGCGAGCCCTTTCGTCTCAGCGCTGACGGGCGTCAGAACCCCCAGCCGTTCACCCCAGAGCAGGACCGTCACGTTGACGAACTCGATCTCCATAACCGATCCTTTCTCCAGACGATGCAGCATCGAGGTCGTGAACGCGGGCGAGAGTCCCGTCTAGGAAGGAATGATCCGTTCGCGCTTCAATTTATCGAAGAGCGCGAAGAACGCATCCGGTGTGGGCTGATAATCGAGGAAGCCGGCTTTACGGCTCTTGCTCATGTCAGTCAGCACTTCCATCGGACGTCCGAGGTCGGCGTCCGTATGCCACCACGACACGAGCTTGCCGATATCCGGTTCCTTCAGTTGGTAGCGGCCCGCGATAACCGCCCATTGCCCGCCCGCATCCTGCATGCGATGTTCGAGCGGACGCGTCTCGCCGTCGAAAGGCGCGGGCTCGATGCCGAAATACTGCGCGAGCTGGGACCACATCCATTTCCATCTGAACACGTCGCCATTGACGACGTTGAAGTCCTCGTTGCGTGCGGCGGGAGAGGTGGACGCCCACTCCAGATGCCGCGCGAGCAGGCGCGCGTCGGTCATATCCGTGAGACTGTTCCATTGGGCGGCCGAGCCGGGAAACACGAACGGCTGCCCCGTTTCCTTGCACAGCGTCGCATACACGGCGAGCGTGACGCCCATGTTCATCGCGTTGCCGAGCGCGAAGCCGATGATGGTATGCGGTCGATGCACGCTCCAGCTGAAGTCATATCGACGCGCGGCTTCGAACAACCGGTCTTCCTGCTCGTAGTAGAAGTTATCGACGGGTTGCCGGCCTTGTTCCTCCCGAAACGGCGTGAGCGGGACATTGCCTTGCGCATACGCTTCAAAAGGGCCGAGGTAATGCTTGAGGCCCGTGACGAGCGCGGCGTGTTCGAGCTTGCCGGTCGGGCCGAGCGCATCCAGCACGTGACGGACCATTGCGCCGTTCACTTCGATGTTCTCGCGCTCGGTTGCCTGTCGCGACCATGCGGTAAAGAAGACGTGACTGAAATGCTGTCCTTGCAGCGCATCCGTAACGGATTGCGCGGAAGTGAGATCGGCTGTGACGGATTCGACGCCGTCGGGCGCTTTGGTGCGTCCGCGCGAGAGACCCGTTACGTTCCAGCCTCCGCGCGCCAGTAGATGTTGCGCGAGATTGCCGCCGACGATGCCCGTCGCGCCAATGATGAGTGCCCGTTTGTCCATGTAAAGTAAATATCGAAAGTTGCAATGTTGGCAGGAAGAATCTGCGGATGCGCGCTGCGCCAGGGGACGCGGCTATACGCTCTGGAAGGTCCGGCTGTCGGGCCGTATGCCGTCGAAAGCACACGCCAGCAAGCGATGTACCGCTTCACGGGAGAGCGGCCTTGGGTTGTAGTAGGGAGCCTGCATCGCTGCCGTGGCGGCAGCATCAATATCGCTTGAGCGAAGGCCTAGCATATCGAGAGACGCGGGGGCATCAAGCGAGCGGCCAAGGTCGTGCAGCGCCGCGGCGGGTTCCTGGGTGTCCAGTGCCTTGCACAGGCGTTCGTGGGCGGCTGGCGCCGCGGGCAGATTGAACGCCATCGAATAAGGCAGCATCACCGCATGGGTCTCTGCGTGCGGCAGATTGAACATTCCGCCGAGCGTGTGGCACAGCTTGTGATGCAATGCCATGCCGACGCTCCCCAGCACGGTCCCGCACAGCCAGGCGCCATACTGGGCGGCTTCGCGCGCCGCGATATCGTCCGGCTGCTTCACGATGCGCGGCAACGCATTCGCGAGGCTGCGGATGCCTTCTTCAGCAAACAGCGACATCACGGGGTTGGCGTCCTGCGCATAGAGCCCTTCGGCCGCATGCGCAATTGCATTGAGGCCGCTCGTCGCCGACAGCGACGCGGGCAAGGTCAGTGTGAGGCACGCGTCGTAGATCACGGTGCGCGGCAGTACGCGATAACTCTTGCCGGTTTTTTTCTCGCTCGCCGACGTCATGCCGTAGATAGGCGTGACCTCCGACCCGGCGTACGTGGTCGGAATGGCGAGAATCGGCAACGAGGTTTCGAGCGCAATGGCTTTTGCGAGCCCGAGCGTGGAGCCGCCTCCCGCTGCGACGAGTCCATCCGCGCCCGCTGCGAGCGCCGCCGCGACTCCTTCCTGCGCGGTTTCGACGGGCACATGCATGACGGCCCGATCGAACATGTCCGCACATCGCTCGCCCGCGAGCTTGCGCACGCGGTCGGCAAGAAAGCGCTGCTCGGGCGTGCAGAGCACGAGCGCGCGGCGGATGCACAGTTCGTCCAGTTCATCCGCGAGGCGCTCGATCGCTCCCGTGCCGAAGACGATGCGGCCGGGCCGGCTGGTATAGGTGAAGGCAATCATGGGCATTGACTCAGGACGAAGTCGAATGAGAGCGTGCTGAACGGCGTCGCCATCACCGTACCGTCGGGCGCCGTGCCACGTTCGTGGCGAGTCCAGGGCGCAATCAGCGACGAGCGCACGCCGAATACCGCGTCCGAGTCCAGGTAACGATCGCCCTCGCGGAACACGTGCGTGACGAGCCGTTCATAGCCGGGCGCCGTAATCATGAAATGCAGATGCGCCGGGCGCCACGGGTGACGCCCCAGCGCTTCGAGCATGCGTCCAACGGGACCATCGTGAGGAATCGGATAGGGCTCCGCCACGATCGAGCGAAAGTGATAGCGTCCATCGGCAAGGCTATGCAGCACACCTCTTGCGCGATGCGTGTCGGCGTCGCTGGTCTGGACATCGTAGAAGCCATCGGCGTCCGCCTGCCAGACTTCGATGCGCGCGCCGCTTACCGGCTCGCCGCCCTGGCCGCGCACGACACCCGATACGAAGCACGGTTCGCCGCGCGCACCATTGGCGACGTCGTCGCCGTTACGATATTCGGGCGCATTGTCGACGAAGAAAGGACCGAAAACGGTTGCCTCCGTGCAGCCCTTCGGCTTGCGGTGCGCCATTGCCGTCACGAGCATCGACAGGCCGAGCGTATCCGACAACAGAATGAACTCCTGGCGGCGGTCGTCGGTGATATGGCCGACATCGGTGAGAAAGCGGATGCCGGCTTCCCATTCGCGCTCGGTCAGGCCGACTTCGCGGGCGAAGCCGTGCAGATGCCGCACGAGACTCGTGACGATCGTCTTGAGCCGCTCATCGGGTGCCTGTTCGTGGCGTGCAAGTACGGCATCCGTGATGGTGTTCTCGTCGAGGTTTCGCATGGATCGAATCCGTTGATGTGACTAGCGGTTGTCGACGCGCTTGAGGAACGGACGGATATCCACGCTGCGCCAGATGCCCGCCTTGTTGAACGGGTCGTTGCTGTTGAAGCGCATCACGTCACCGATCTCGTCAGCTTCGAAAAGAAAGAAACTGCCGATCATCGTTTCCTGATCGCCTGCCAGCAGCGGGCCGGACATGACCATCCTGACGGGCGAGGTGGCCAGATAAGCCTTGTGTGCTTCGTAGTGGGCAAGACGGCGTTCGACCATGTTGTCATGGTCGAGGCAGTAGACGGTGTAGTGCATCGCAACTCCTGAATGTGGTGAGAAAAAGCGTTCAGCGGGAAATGCCGGCTTGCGCTTCGACGGCGCGCACGATCGAGAAGAAATCCAGATCCGCACCATCGCCCTCTGCGTAGCGCGCGAACTGCTCGCGCACGAGCGCTGCGGCTATCATCGGCACGCCGGCGTCCGCGCCCGCATCGACGACGAGCGACATGTCCTTGAGCATCTGCCGCGACGAAAAGGCAGGGGAAAAGTCCCGATTCTTCAGTGGATCGAGTTTGTACTTGACGAGCGGGGACGCCGCGACGCTTTCGCCGATCACCTCCAGCATCCTGGCCCAGTCGAGCCCGCCCTTTGTGCCGAGCGTGAGCGCCTCAGCCAGCAGCACGGCCGTCGAGCCGACCAGATGATTGATGGCGAGCTTCAGATAACGTGCCTGCTGATCCTCGCCGACGTAGTACTGGCGCGCCGACATGACCTCAAAGACGGGCAACGTGCGGTCGTACGCGTCTTGCGGGCCGGATGCGAATACCGTTAGCTGCGCCTTGTCGGCAAGAACGGTGCTGCCCGATACGGGCGCGCAGATATAGCCGATTCCGCGCTTGTGCGCCGCGTCGCGTACTTCGCCCGACGCGGTCGGCGAGACCGTGCTCATGTCGATATAGACGGCGCCGTCGTTTGCGTTTTCGATCACGCCATGTGCACCGAGCGCGACCTTACGCAATACGGCGTCGTCGGGAATGATCGAGAACACGAGCGGGGCCGAACGCGCGACGCTGGCGAGATCCTCAGCGCGGCGGGCGCCGAGTCGAACGGCCTCGTCGATGCGCGCTGCGTCGACGTCATACACGGTCACGTGGAATCCTGCGGCGAGCAGATTGCGCACGATCGGCGTGCCCATCTTGCCAAGGCCGATCCAGCCGATCTGTTGTGCGTTGTGTTTCTCTTGCGTTTGCGGCATGTCGTCACCGTACCTGGGGATTGATGAGAATCTTCATCTTGTCGCTGCCTTTGTCGCTCAACACGTCGAAGCCTTTTTCGACGACATCGTCGGCATCGATCAGATCGTGGATGAGCTTTTCGACCGGGAATTTGCCGTTCGCGATCATGCCGATGATGCGCGGCCAGATCGTCACGGGGTAACACCACGTTCCTTCGATGCGGATGTCCTTGAGCGACCATTTCATTGGATCGACACTCGCTGTGCCGACGTGCAGACCTGCCTGGACCACGGCGCCCGCCGAACGCACGGCATCGACACAGGCGTTCAGCGCATGCTGGTTGCCAGCGCATTCGATCGCGACATCGACGCCCACGCCTTCCGTCAAATCGCGAATCTTTTGCGGCAGGTCGCCGTCGGACGGATCGAAGATTTCAGTCGTGACGCCGAAGCCGGCCATCTTCGCGGCGCGCGCCGCGTTGGGTTCGCTGACGAATATCTTTGTGGCGCCCGCTGCGTGACAGGCGAGGGCAGCAAGCACGCCGATCGGGCCCGCCCCTGTAATCAGCACCGTCGAGCCGACCGTGACGCCGCCCCGGTCCACGGCATAGAGTGCGACGGCAGCTGGCTCGATCAGCGCACCCTGCTTGTCGCTGACGGTGTCGGGCAGGCGGTTCGCGTGATAGTCGTTGAGCACTGTGTATTCCGCCATACCGCCGCCGTCCCAACTGAGCCCGACGCAACCCATCTTCGTGCAGAGATGGCGCATGCCGCGCGCGCAGTAGTAGCACTGACCACACGACGCGAGCGGCATCACGGAGATACGGTCGCCGCGCTGCACGTTCTTCACGTCCTTGCCGACTTCGACGACCTCCGCACTGAACTCATGACCGAGAACCTGAGGCGCTTTTGCTCCCGTCAATGCATGCGGCTCGGTCGGCACGACGATGGGACCCGCCTGATACTCGTGCAGGTCGGTGCCGCAGATGCCGCACCACAGCGGTTTGACGATCATCTGGCTCGCGCCCATGCTCGTCGGGTCGGGGACGTTCTCGACCCGGATATCGTGCGCACAGTGAAAACGCACTGCTCTCATATTCGACTCCTTGGTTTAGACGGGCCATTTCGAATGGCCTCGTGTGGATCTGCAAAATTCAGCGTTGCCGGCGGCTCACGTAGCACGCGGATGCGCCGATGATGATGACGCCCTTGACGATGATCTGCGCCTGCACGGGCATGCCGATCAGCAGCACGATGTTGAAGACGATGACGAGAATGGCTGCACCCGCGAGGCCGCCCAGCAGCGAGCCGCGGCCGCCGGAGAGCGCGAGCCCGCCCATGACAGCGGCGACGATCGAATCGAGTTCGAAGCCGCGGCCCACCCAGTTGTCTACGATGCCGACATAGCCGGACAGGATCAGTCCCGCCAGCCCCGCAAGCAGCGCACTGATCACGTAACACGCGATACGCACGGTGTCGGGACTCACGCCGACCAGTCTCGCGGCCACGGCATTGCCGCCCACCATGTACACACGCCGTCCGAACGTGGACAGATGCAGCAGCGTGCCGAATACGATCGTGCACACGAACAGCAGCAGCACGTTGACGGGCACTGCCGCAATCGAGCCTGTTCCCAGTACGTGAAAGAGCGGTGGTACGTTGCCGGAAGGCGCGCCCTGCGTGTAGGCGAAACGCAGGCCGTCGAGCACGACGGCGGTGGCGAAGGTCGCGAGAAACGGCGACACCTGACGCTTCGTGACAAGCAGGCCGTTGAGCAACCCGGCACCGATGCACAGCACAAGCGTGACGCCAAAGACGGCTGGGGCTGAATGGTTCGTGTCGTCGAACGCAGTGGCGATCACGGCCGCCGTCGCCATTACGGAGGCAACCGACAGGTCGAGTCCACCCACCAGAATCACGAACACCTGGCCAATCACGACGATGCCGAGCGGCGCGAACTGCACCAGCATGTTGACGACGTTATCGGCGCGGAGGAAAGTGGGCGACCACACGCCCGAAAGCGCAATCAGCGCCACGAGGAACAGATAGATGCCATAGCGCTGTACGGCACGCAGCGACAGCGCGCGCACCGGTGTGGCGTCGCTGCGCGGAGCAACTGAGTTCATGCGAGCCTCCGTTTCTGCTGGACGTTGACGCAGACTGCCGCGATGATCGCGATGCCCTGCACGATGAGCTGATACTGGGACGGCACGCCGGCAAAGTTGATCAGATTGTTGAGCATGCTCAGCAGATACACACCGAGCAACGTGCCGACGACGCCGCCACGCCCCCCGCTCAGAATCGTGCCGCCGACGACCACGGGCGTAATCGACGCAAGCGTGTAGTTGGCGCCGAGATACGGTTGACCGGAGCCGAACTGGGCGGCGAGATAAATGCCCGTTAGGCCTGCGCAGAGTGACGAGAACGTGTAGACGAACAGAATGACCCGTTTGCGGGGAATGCCCGATAGCGTCGCCGCATTGTCGTCGTCGCCTACGAGATAGACGCACCGGCCGAGACGCGTGTTGCGCATGAAGTACGACACGCCGGCATAAAGAAGCAGCACCACGGTGGCGGTGACGGGCACGTTGGCATAGCGTCCATAAGCCAGCGCGTCGAAGCCATCCGGCACGCTGCCTGCGGGGCCGTTCGCGTAGTACAGGATGCCGCCTTGCAGGATGGCGCCCATACCCAGCGTGATGATCAGCGGATGCACGCGCAGCCAGAGCACGAGCAGGCCATTGGCCAGTCCCACGATCACGGACAGCACAATCGCGGCCGAAATCGCCATGCCCCATCCGCCTTGGGTCGCATCGGAGATGCCGGATGTGAGCGTGGCTGTCACGCTGATCAACGAACCAACGGACAGATCGATGCCCCCTGTCAGAACGGCGAGCGTCTGCCCGAGCGCGACGAGCGCAAGGCCCGTCGCCTGCTGATGGATGTTCAGCAGATTGGACAGCGTCGAAAAACGGTCGTTGACGTTCGTGCCCGTGACAAACAGCACCGCGATCAACGCTGCGACGATGAATGGCGCTGCGTTCGGTGCGACGTGGCGTCTAATGAGCGTACGCATCGGCGCCTCCCGTCTGCGCGAGCTGCGCGCCGCCCGTTGCGAGCGCCATGATGTCGTGCTCGGTCATCTGCTGGCCGCTGAGTTCGCCCGCAATACGTCCTTCGCGCATCACCAGCACGCGGTCGGACATGCCGATTACCTCCTGCAACTCGGAACTGATCATCAGGATGCCGAGGCCGCGATCCGTCAGTTCGCGCATCAGGCGATAGATTTCCGCCTTCGCGCCGATATCGACACCGCGGGTCGGTTCGTCGAGAATCAGCACGCTGGTGCACACGCGTACCCATCGGCTGATGAGTACCTTCTGCTGGTTGCCCCCCGAGAGCGTCGCGACGCTGCCCGCAGGCCGCGCGCCCGCAATGCCATATTCGCGGATTGCATCCGCGCCTGCCGTGCGCTCTTCTTTCGCTCTCAGCAATCCAAACCGGGACACGCGCCGGAGGGTGGTCGCCGTGACGTTCTGCGCGACGTTCAGGTACATCAGCAAGCCTTCGGATTTACGGTCTTCCGTGACAAAGCCGAGACCGAGGCGGATCGCCGTTGCTGGCGTCATACGCGTATGGCGCGCGCCACGCACTTCGACGGTGCCGCGCGCGGGCAACGCGCCGAACAGGCCGGACGCGAGTTCGGTGCGGCCCGAGCCGACCATACCGGCGAGCCCGACGATTTCGCCCGCGCGCACGGCGAGCGAAGCATCGACGACCCGATTGCCGACCTGCAGACCTTCGACGTTCATCAGCACCGTGCCGCCCGGGGCCAGCGTGGGCTTTGGAGGATAGATGTCTTTCATTTCTCGGCCGACCATCATGCGCACGAGCTCGGCGCGGGTCGTTTCCGAGACGGCTTGTGTGCCGATCTTGCGGCCGTCCTTCATGACGGTCACGCGGTCGCACAGTTCGAAGATTTCATCCAGCCGGTGCGAGATGTAGATAATTGCGACGCCGCGCGCGCGCAGCACGCGCAGCCGTTCGAAGAGGAGCTGCACTTCCTTGCCGGCGATGACCGCCGTCGGTTCGTCGAGGATGAGCACGCGTATTTCGCTCGCCATCGCCTTTGCGATCTCGACCATCTGCTGGCTTGCGACAGAGAGCGCGCCGACTCGCTCGCGCGGATCGAGTTGCACGCCGAGTTCGTGCAGCAACGTGGCGGCGCGGTCGTTCATCGCGCGGTGGTCGATGGTGCCGAGCCGGGTGCGAGGCTCGATCCCCGCGAAGATGTTCTGCGCGACGCTCGACTGCGGAAACAGCACGAGCTCCTGATAGATGATGTGAACGCCGTGCGCCTTTGCGTCTGCGGGGGACTTCCACGCGACGGGCTGACCGTCGAAGCACAATGCGCCCTCGTCCGGCAGATACGCGCCGGCGAGCACCTTCATCAGTGTCGATTTGCCCGCGCCATTTTCGCCGACCAGTGCGTGAATTTCGCCGCCGCGCACGCCGAAGCTCACGTCATCGAGGCTCTTGACGCCAGGGAACTGCTTGACGATGCCGCTGACCTGGATGACGTCGGGCGGGGGCGCGACGCCATTACCTGAAACACCCGCTATATGCGCGTTCATTTCTCACCCGGCAGCTTGATCTTGAACGTCGACGGGTTGTAGTCCGCTCCCATGCCGCCGTCGATGATCTTGTCGGGCGGTCCCTTTGCATCGACTACCTGATCGATGTACTGATCGGGATGTGGCACCGACGCCGTCTCGTCGCCACGCGTCAGCGCGATCTGCGGGCTGATCTCGTAGATTTTCGGCAATGGCTGACCTTGCAGTACCTTGAGCGCGACATCGAGCGATGTGCCGCCCATTGAAGGCGGATAGCCGATTTCGAGCATCGGAATCTTGTACTTCAACGCCAATTGGAGCGGACCGTTGAGGTCGGCTGTCGTGTGTGGCGGGATTTCGCCGGGCTTGAAGCCAGCCGCAAGGAACGCTTCGATCGAGCCCGCGACGGGCAAGCCATGCGCGCACCATACGGCGTTGATGGTGTGCCCGTACTTCGCGATCATCGCCTGCATCTGCTGCTTGGCCTTCACGGGGCTCCAGTCGGAGTAGACCGTGTCGAGCACCTTGATGCCGGGATATTGCGAGAACACTTCGTGCGCGGCGGCTTCACGGTCGGCGCTGACGCTGGAGCCCGCCTGGCCCGCCAGCATGATCACGTTGCCCTTGCCGTGCAGCTTCTCGACGATCCATTGCGCCCACACGCGGCCCATCATCGCATCGGAACCCGTCACGAACGATACGAAGTTGTCCGATGAAATGCGCCGGTCGACCATCACGACGGGAATGCCCTGTTTCATCGCACGCGTGACGACGGGGTCGAGCGCCTTTTGCGTGTTCGCACTGACGATCAGCAGATCCACGCCGCGCGAGATCAGGTCCTGAATGTCGGCAGCCTGTTTGGCGTCGTCCATGTTGCCGTTGGTGATCAACAATTGCTTGATCTGGTCGGGATGCTCGGCGGCCGCCTTCATCAACGAGTGCTGCATCACGACGCGCCAGCTGTCGCCGAGTCCCGCATTCGAAAAGCCGATCACGTAGGGCGGTTTCTTCTTGAACTTCGCGGTATCGGAGAACGGAATCTGCACGGCGGGATTGAACAGGAACGTGCGCGCCGCGCCGGTGTAGTCTGCACGTGCGGCACAGGAAGCCGTCAGGATGAATGCCGCAGCAGCGAATACGCTTGCACGGTGAAAGCGGATCGAACGACGCATGAATGTCTCCGTAAATGTTTTGATATCCATCGGAAGACGCGCGCGTCGTCGTCTCTGCGCTTCAACGCGTCTGGCCGTCACAGGCACCGGTAACGGGTTCTATAATCTGGCGTTACCGATGCTGGACACAGCGTGCTTCCCGACGGCGCCAATGTGGCATGGTTGACGGAGCGCATCTAGCAATTGCCATTACTAGTAATGGCAGTAACAGGGAAAGCATGAGGAGGCGAGACATGGAAAAGCAGCAGCGCCTGAACGAACTGGCCGATTTTCTGAGGACGCGCCGCGCACGTCTTCGGCCCGAGGACATTGACTTTCCGAGTGGCGCCCGGCGCAAGACACCGGGCCTGCGCCGTGAAGAAGTGGCCGAACGCGCCGGCATCAGCGTGACCTGGTATGCGTGGCTCGAGCAGGGCAGGGAAGTGAATGTGTCGTTCAAGACGATCGAAAGCCTCGCTAATGCGCTGAAGCTTTCGCCGCACGAGCGCACGCATCTGTTCGAGCTGGCCAATCACTACACGCCGCCTGGCCCGTATCCGATTGCACAGAACGTGACGGATACGGTTCGGCGCATGCTCGATCAGCTTGGCAACATGCCGGCCTATGTCGTCGATGGCAACTGGAACTATGTGACGTGGAACGAGGCGGCGGTGCGTGTATTCACGGACTTTCGCAAGATGCCTGCGGGCCGCTGCAATCTGCTGTGGTTCACGTTTCAGCAAGACGGCGCGCGTGCGCTCTTTCAGGGCTGGGACGCCTACGCGAAATGCGTGTTGGCGCAGTTTCGCGGCGACTACATTCTTCGGCCTTCGGGTGAGGTCTTTTTGCGCGATCTCGTCGAAGAACTGAGCGATACGGATGCTGACTTCTGCCGCTGGTGGGCGGAACACGAAGTGCTCAAGCGCAGCGACTGGCGCAAGGTGATCGAGCACCCGGTAGCAGGGTTGCTCGAGCTGGATGCGCTATCGCTGGAAGTGCCCGATGCGCCGGGGATGCGCATCATGGTGTACACGCCCGCGCCGTCGACGGATACTGCCCAGCGTATCGAGGCGCTGATGAAAGCCAGCAATGCGGCTGCAATTCCTGTTCAAGCCGCTACGGTACTCGATACTTTTCGAAAGTCTCGGGTTTCGAAAACAGGGCGCGGCGGATGATCCTGGCGAGCATTTTTTTGCCCTTTTTCTGCTATTCGCCGGTGCCACGCCGCGGTTGTTCGAACGGCTCTAAAACTCGCGCATCAGTCGATGCGCGACGCGTGGACGTCGCTTCCGGCAGGCTTCGTCAACGCGCCTCCGTCATTCATGAAGTGCCCGGCTCAGGGCTGCTTGCTCCATAGATCGTCAATCGCGCGGATTGCCAGCAGATATCCGTTTGCGCCTGCCCCGCAGATTACCGCCGTGGCCGCGACTGAGATCGTCGAGTGACGATATTCTTCCGAGCGCGCGTGGATGTTGGTGATATGCAATTCCACCACCGGCCGCCTGACGAGCTTGACTGCATCGAGCACGGGAATTCGACCGAACGAAAAGCCGGCCGGATTGATAATCAGCGCGGCATCCTGAAGAAACGCTTCCTGGATCCAGTCGATCAGCTCGCTTTCGCTGTTGGTCTGACGGAATACGCAGTCGAACCTCAGCGAATCAGCGAGTGTCAGGCAGCTCTGTTCGATGTCCGCAAGCGTGGTGGTGCCATAGATGTGAGGCTCCCTGACGCCGAGCATGTTCAGGTTCGAGCCATTGAGGATATAAAGTTTGCGAGTCATGGTTTCAATGTGTGGAGGAGCGTTCAAGGACAGTGCCTTTGGTTTCCCGCGATACTGCAATCATGAGAAAGGAAAGCAGATTCAAGGAGCCGCACACGGCGACGATGGCCCAGGGAGAACCGTGAAAGGCATTCAGCAGCGCGACGGCGACAATGGGCATCGGGCCGCCCGTGAGCAGGTTCGCACCTGAGTAGGACAGCGCGGACCCCGTATAGCGTGCCTCGGTCGGAAAGGACTCGGCAAACCAGACCGGCTGGATGCCGCTCTGGAACTGCGTAAAGCCGAGGAACGCGCCCATCACGGCCATGGTCATGGCGATCGAGTTCTGGTTGAGAACCGGGAAGTAGACCAGGCAGCAGACCAGCGTGCAAAACGAGCCGAGCATCAGCGCGCGCTTGCGTCCAATCCTGTCACTCAGATAGCCGCCCGCCAGTGCGCCGACGATGGCGCAGACATTGGCGATCATCAACAGCATGAAGCCGGTCTGCTTTGGCACGCCGAGGTGTTTGGTCAGATAACTGAGCGAAAACACCACGATCAGATAAAACAGCGCAGCGGGCCCGCAAAAGAACAGCGTCAGGCGAAGTGCAGTGCGCCAGTGGTACTTCAGCACGATGCCGAGCGGATTCGCGGCGCGTGCCCGTACGCCGCTTTTGTTGAGTGCCTCGAAGGCGGGTGTCTCGGATACACGACTGCGGATGTAGATGCCTAGCAGTACAAGAACAAAGCTTGCGAGGAACGGGATTCGCCAGCCCCAGGAATCAAAATCGTCGGACGACAGCACGGCCGCCAGCGTGAACAACGTGAAATTGGCGAGAATCTGGCTGAGTGGCGAACAGATGCCGAGCAAGCCCGAATACCA
Source organism: Paraburkholderia sp. XV (assembly GCF_020177535.1). Classification (NCBI taxonomy): domain Bacteria; kingdom Pseudomonadati; phylum Pseudomonadota; class Betaproteobacteria; order Burkholderiales; family Burkholderiaceae; genus Paraburkholderia; species Paraburkholderia sp. XV. The sequence continues at coordinate 64,649 of NZ_JAGUUD010000036.1, forward strand.
GCCGCGTCGCGCTGCCGATGCATGCTCCACCGCCATCAGTTGGGCGCCCGTTGATTCGCCGCCGAGCGCGAAACCCTGGACGATCCGCAGCGAAACCAGCAACGTCGGCGCGAGGATGCCGACCTGCTGGTAGGTGGGCAGCAGGCCCATCAGAAACGACGACGCGCCCATCACAGAGACAGTGACGAGCATCAATTTGCGGCGACCCCAGCGGTCGCCGAGCATTCCGCACACGATCGCACCCAGGGGGCGCGCAGCGAGTCCGGCCCAAAAACTGGCGAGCGACGCGAGCAGCGAGGCGGTCGGGTCGAGCGACGGAAAAAAGAGCTTCGGAAAGACCGTGGCCGCGACCACGCCATACAACGCGAAGTCGAACCACTCTAGCGCGGTGCCTACGGTTGCCCCGGCCACCGCCCGGCGCGCCATCAGCTGGGCATGCGCGGACTGGCTCGTATCGGCGAGGTCTGGGTCAGCAATAGATGACATGTTGTCTCCTCATTTCTATGTGGTGAAACGTTCGTTGCGGGTGCCGAACAAGTGCTATTGTTCGCGCTGCAGAGAGGAACCGTTCCGCACCGGAACTTCATTTCGTATTGTGGAATCGACGATCGATGTCGCTCAAACAAGGCCTACGCATTCTTGATTTTCTGGCGTCGCAAGGAGAAGGTGCGGGTCTCGTGGCCATTGCCGACGCCTTGTCCCTGCCGCGCAGTTCATGCCATCGCCTGCTTACCGAACTCGTTGCGGGTGGGTACGTCCGGCAACTGGTCGATCACAGCCGCTACATTCTGACAATGCGGATGACGTCGAACGGGCTCGAATTTCTGAGTCTCACGGGCATCGCCGATATTGCGCAGCCCATCATCGAACGGGTTGCCGCGCGGACGGGCGAATTGGCGCGGCTGTCGCTGGTCGACGGAGAAGCGATTATCTGGGTGGGCAAGGCAGATGGGCAGCGCGTCGGCTTTCGCTACGATCCCGACATGGGCCAGGCGGCACGGCTTTCGTGCACATCGACGGGACATGCGTGGCTCATGACGATGACGGACGAACAGGCGCTCGCGCTCGTTCTGAAGCAGGGCTTTGGACAGCCGAACGAGTTCGGACCCAATGCGCCGACGACGGTCAAAGCGCTGTTGGGGTTCCTGCAAGCTGCGCGTGTGCGTGGTTACGCGATGATCGACGAGGTGTTCGCGCCGCGTATGTCAGCGGTCGCCGTGCCCGTCATCAGTGGCTCGCGCTGCGTCGGCGTGATCAGTCTGGCCGGGCCACGGGTGCGGTTGACCGCCGGGAAGATCCACGAGTACTCGGTCCTGCTGCGCGAGGCTGCAAATGAACTGGCTCAGTTGAGCAACATGGCCGGGTTCCCCAGCCGGCCGCCGCTGGGCAAAGGATGACAGGAGCCGAACCAACGCAGTGCGGCCGCCGGGGCAGGCGCACTGCGATCGTATTGCGGTTCCGGTACTTCGGCGTGGATGACCGAACGTCGTCGCGTAATGGCGTTCTCTTCTTGAATGCTGGCTTTGAGGCTGTCGTCTCCAGTTCGGCCATTCCCGCTACTTCAGATTGACGCGTCGGATACTTCGCGATCAGTTCAGTATCCGAGGTGAATCTCAATGCGTGGCCGTGTAGCGCGGCGCCGGAACGTTGGTCGACAACAGGGAAGACATCGCACGCCGCGCGCTTTCGTATCCGTCCCATTTCACGATGTCATGTAGCGAAGGAATCGTCACGAGCTCGCCCCGGTCAAACCCGACCAGCGCGGCATCGACCATGTTTTCAGCGGACATCACGATCGACTTGTCGAGATTTTCCAGCGGCAGGCCACCCGTCTGCCAGAAATCGGTCGCTGTCGCGCCCGGCAGAACGGCCTGGATCCGAATGCCTTTGCTGGCCAACTCGTGATGCAGCGATTGGCTGAATGCCAGCACGAACGCCTTGCTGCCGCCATAGACGCCATTGAGCGCTTCCGGCGCAATGGCGACGATGGACGAGATATTGATGACGG